>JAUUZV010000062.1 GCA_030592085.1 Clostridia bacterium
CTGTAACATTAAGTTCTATGAGTGATTGTCAGAGATTAGATGGGTTAGATGATGCGGAAACTGAAAACAGATATATGCACCATTACAATTTCCCTGGTTATTCAGTTGGAGATGCAAAAACATCAAGAGGACCAGGGCGAAGAGAAATTGGTCATGGTATGTTAGCTGAAAAAGCTTTAGAACCAGTTATCCCTTCAAAAGAAGATTTTCCATATGCTATTAGAGTGGTTTCAGATATTTTAATGTCAAACGGCTCAACATCACAAGGTAGTATCTGTGGTAGTACTCTAGCTTTAATGGATGCAGGAGTGCCAATTACTGCACCAGTAGCTGGAATATCAGCTGGATTAATAGTAGATAAAGATGACGATAGTAACTTTGTAGAATTTATGGATATTCAAGGAATTGAAGATTTCTTTGGTGATATGGACTTTAAAGTAGCAGGAACCCACAAAGGAATTACAGCTATACAAGTTGATATAAAAGTTGATGGATTAACACCAGCAATGATTAAAGAAGCTTTTGCAATTACCAAAAGAGGTAGAATTCAAATTCTTGATGAATCAATGCTTAAAGCAATTCCTAAAGCAAATGAACATTTATCAGCTTATGCACCTAAGATTACTACATTAAAAATTCCTGTGGATAAAATCAAAGATGTTATTGGTTCAGGTGGAAAAGTTATTAATAAGATTATTGAACAAACTGGTGTTAAAATTGATATTGAAGAAGATGGTACAGTTTACATTTCAACTATTGACCAAGTATTAGGTGATAAAGCAATAAGTATTATAAAAGGTATTACTTCAGAAGTTGAAGCTGGTATGATATTTAAAAACGCTAAAGTTGTTAAAATCATGAACTTTGGAGCATTTGTTGAATTTCTACCTGGAAAAGATGGACTTGTTCATATTTCTCAACTAGAGCACTTTAGAGTGAATAATGTTGAAGATGTTTGTAAAGTAGGAGACTTAATAGATGTTAAGGTACTTGAAGTAGACAGACAAGGTAGAATTAATCTATCTAGAAAAGCACTACTTGAGAGATCACAAAGAGAAAATACTGATAAACCGGTTTAACAAATAAAACATTTTAAAACCCGGCACAAGCCGGGTTTTATTTTTAGGATGATAAATGATTATAACAAAAAAACTACAAAATAATATAACTTTGATATATGAGAAGTTACCACATGTTCGTTCAGTTAGTATTGGCTGTTGGTTTAAAGCAGGTTCAATTAATGAAGATAACAGTAATAGAGGGATAGCACATGTTATTGAACATATGTTATTTAAAGGTACTAAAAATCGTAGTGCAAAAGATATTGCAGAAGAGTTAGATAATGTTGGTGGCCACTTAAATGCTTTTACTTCAAAAGAATTAACATGTTTTTATACTAGAACACTAGAAAACCATTTAGATGTGGCTATTGATGTTTTAGGAGATATGATAATTAATTCTACTTTTGAGGAAAAAATGCTTGAACGTGAAAAACAAGTAGTTTTAGAAGAAATTGCTATGTACAATGATTCACCAGAAGATGTAGTTCATGAAAAATTAGAAGAGAATGTATGGAAAAACCATCCAATTTCATATCCTGTTTCTGGGTATAAGGAAACAGTAGAGCCACTTAATAAGAAACAGATTTCTGATTTTATGAGTAAATATTATCAACCAGATAATATGGTAATTTCTGTAGCAGGGAATTTTGATGAAGCACAATTAATTCAACTACTTGAAAAAGCCTTTGTAACCTTTGTTGGAAGCGCAGAAATAGTAGCTATTGACGACCCTGTTTTTCAAACTTGTGATATTGTTAATTATAAGGATGTGGAACAAACATATTTATCTATGGCCTTTAATGCTTATGGGTATGATGATGATAGACGATTTGCTTTGCTAGCTGCAAGTAATATCTTTGGTGGTGGAATGTCATCAAAATTATTCCAACATGTTAGAGAAGAGAAGGGCTTAGTGTATACAATTGGATCAACAATTCAAGCATATAAAAATAATGGTATGTTAAATGTTTATGCGGGTATGAATAAAAAACATTTGGATGAAGTTTTATCTTGTATTGAAGTTGATATGATTGAAATGAGGGATAAGAGTATAACTGATGCTGAACTTCATAAAGCAAAACAACAGTTAAAAAGTGGTTTAATTATGGGACTTGAAAGTACAACAGCTAGAATGAATTCAAATGCAAGGACAATGTTATTGAGAAATAAATTATTTGA
The DNA here is from genome assembly GCA_030592085.1 of Clostridia bacterium. Taxonomy (GTDB): domain Bacteria; phylum Bacillota; class Clostridia; order DUPQ01; family DUPQ01; genus JAFGUQ01. The sequence continues at coordinate 2,241 of JAUUZV010000062.1, forward strand.
TCAAGATGATTTAATGAAGAAAATAGATTCTATAACTCAAAAAGATGTAGCAAAAATAACAACTGATATATTTGTTTATGATACTAAAGCCATCTCAATTGTAACTTCAAAGTAGTTATTCTTTTAATAAATCAGCAATAACATCACAACAAATAATAGGTGTAACTTTATATTTAGCTAAGGTTGTAATAATATCCTTGGCTTTTTCGTATGTTGCGAATTGTTGGTTGCACTCGTAGGGTAATTGATTATTAATGGTAACCTTTATGCCATAACTAGTAGTTGCTTCTTCAAAAAGAATATTATCTTCAAAAGTGACGTAGTAGCTTAAGTAGTTTTTCTGCTTATTAAAGGTAACATTTTTTGTAAACAATAATTTTTCTTTTTTCATATTCCTCCCGTTGAATCGCTATATTATCGTATGAAAATAAAAGAGCTCTGTCAATAAATTATAGTTTAAATAGAATATAATATTATAAATTTAAAGGATAGTTTACTAAAATCGTCGAAACTACTACTAGAGGAGAAATAATGGCAGAAGGTTACTACTATCCAGAAGAAATAATAGAAGAAGTAATTGGTAGAAACGACATTGTTGATGTGGTTTCTGATTATGTAAAAATTAAACGAAAAGGAAAAGACTATTTTGGGTTATGTCCTTTTCACAGTGAAAAAACACCTTCTTTTAGTGTAGTTCCTGCTAAACAAATTTTTTATTGTTTTGGTTGTGGAAAAGGTGGAAATGCTGCTACATTTATTAAAAATATTGAGAACATTGATTATATTGATTCCATTAAATTTTTAGCTGATAGAGTTGCCATGGTTTTACCTGAAAGTAATAATCCAGGAGAATTAAAAAAACAACAGAAAATGAAGCGATTGTTGGCCATAAATAATGAAACAGCTAAGTACTATTATCAACAATTAAAAACGCCTGAATCTATGGAAGCAAGACAATATTTTAAACTGCGTGGAGTAAGTGTTGAAACAATAAAACGATTTGGTCTAGGTTATGCACCTAATCAGTGGAATTTATTAACATCTCATCTATTAAGTAAAGGGTTTAAAGAGCGTGATATGGTAGATGCTGGGGTGATATTAAGAAGTGAAAAAGGCACCTATTATGATCGATTTAGAAATAGAATTATATTTCCAATTATTGATATTAGAAATAGGGTTATTGCATTTGGAGGTAGACGATTAAGAGAAGATGGACCAAAATATCTTAATTCTCCTGAAACATTAATATTTAATAAGAGGCGACATCTATATGGAATGAATATTGCTAAAAATACAAAAAATTCTTTCCTCATTCTAGTAGAAGGATATATGGATTGTATTTCTCTTCAACAAGCAGGTATCGATTATGTTGTGGCAACTTTAGGAACTGCGTTAACTTCTATGCAAGCAAAATTATTAAAGAAGAATACATCAGAAGTAATAATTGCTTATGATGGGGATACAGCAGGTCAAAAAGCAACTATAAGAGGATTAGATCTTTTAGCAAAAATGAGTTGTAATATTAAAGTTTTACAATTACAAGAGTATAAAGATCCTGATGAATATATAAAAGAAAAGGGCGAAAAACAATTTTTAAAACAAGTTGATGAGGCACTGCCATTAGTTGAATATAAAGCAATGCTTCTTGGAAAACAATATAATATTGATACTGACGATGGTAGAATTAAATTTTTAAATGGAGTGGCTAAAGCCATTTCTCAAGTTTCAAATGCCATGGAGCGAGAGATATATATAAAACAAATTTCCATGAAATATGAAATTTCTGAAAATTCTCTACAGATTGAAGTTAAAAAACAATCTGGTGAAATGACAGCAGAAGAAGCAGAAAAAGAAAAAACTTTGAATGTGAAATTAGTAAAAAGCAATAATATGTTAGACCAAGATTTTTTGAGTATAGTAGCAATAATTTGCGAGGAAAATTCTTTGTTCACGCATATGCAGCAATTGGAAAAAATGGGGTTTTTATCGTCAGAAAAACATGTGAAACTGTTTCAAGAGATTAGCAATAGGGTAAATAATGAGAAGAGAATTGATGAAACTTCGATTTCGTTAATTATGAACGAAGAAGATGCAGCTCTTTTCTCAGGACTTGCAACTTCACTTGAAACAAGTAATGATTTGCGAAAAACATTAACTGAAAAAATTAATAGCTATAAAATGACAATTGCAAAAAAAAACATCGATGAATTAACTCATAGGATTACTAATGAAAAACTAGATGATCAGACAGTTGCTAAGTTACAGCAGCAACTGTTATCACATATGAATACATTGCGTATTTTAAAGAAACAATAGGTTGAAGGGAGAATTGGTTAAATTGGCTAAAAGAAAAAGTAGTAAAAGCAAAAAAAAAGTTGAGGTAAAAAAAGAAGTATCTTTGGGAACTGTTGATGATTCTATTGAACAACCACCTACAGAAGAGACTAGTTTTGATCAGGCAATTTCACAATTATTAATTAAGGCGAAACCTAAAGGTTCCATAACCTTTAAAGAAATTAATGATTATCTAGAAAATGTGGATTTTGAATCTGATCAAATGGAATTGCTCTATGAAAAATTTGAGGTAGCTGGGATTGATGTCATAGAAGATGCAAAAGATATGAAGGATATCGAAAGTGATTTAGGAAAAGGAGTTAGTGTTCCTAAAAATGTCAGTATAGATGATCCTGTCAGAATGTACCTAAAAGAAATCGGTAAAGTACCATTATTAAATGCTAGTGATGAAATAAGATTAGCAAAAGGTATGGAAGCTGGTGATGAAAATTGCAGAATGCAATTAGCAGAAGCAAACTTACGTTTAGTAGTTTCAATTGCAAAGCGATATGTTGGAAGAGGAATGCAATTTTTAGATTTAATTCAAGAAGGAAATCTAGGACTAATAAAAGCTGTTGAAAAATTTGACTATACTAAAGGATATAAATTTAGTACATATGCAACGTGGTGGATTAGACAAGCAATTACTAGAGCTATTGCAGATCAAGCTAGAACAATTCGTATCCCTGTTCATATGGTAGAGACAATTAATAAACTAATTAGAGTGTCAAGACAGTTAGTACAAGAATTAGGTCGTGATCCTTTACCAGAAGAAATTGCTGAAGAAATGGGAATCACTGTTGAAAAAGTTCGTGAGATTATGAAGATATCTCAAGAACCTGTTTCTCTTGAAACACCAATAGGTGAAGAAGAGGATAGTCATTTAGGAGACTTTATTCCAGATCAAGATGCATTAGCTCCTGCTGAAGCTGCAGCTTTTACATTATTAAAAGAACAATTAGTTCATGTTTTGGATACTTTGACACCAAGAGAAGAAAAGGTATTAAAACTTAGATTTGGCCTTGAAGATGGTAAAGCTAGAACCCTTGAAGAAGTTGGTAGAGAGTTTAGTGTTACAAGAGAACGTATTAGACAAATTGAAGCTAAAGCCCTTAGAAAACTTAGACATCCAAGCAGAAGTAAAAAATTAAAAGATTATCTTGATTAAAAAATACTTGACCTGTGTATTATAGGTCAGTATAATATAATCTGTGCCTGAATTTCAGGCACTAATAATCCTCAATAGCTCAGCTGGTAGAGCATTCGGCTGTTAACCGAAGGGTCGTTGGTTCGAGTCCAACTTGAGGAGCCAGCAAGGGCCTTTAGCTCAGTTGGTTAGAGCAACCGGCTCATAACCGGTTGGTCCGGGGTTCAAGTCCCTGAAGGCCCACCAACGAAAAACCACCATTAAATGGTGGTTTTTTTATATGTAAAATTTATAAAATAATTAATGAAAAAGCCATTTACATTTTAAGATAGATAGTATAAAATATATTACGGACACGAAATAATCGAATGCGAAATATATTTATGGAGGACAAGATTATTAATAATAATGAAATAAGTTTTCAAATAGCTAGAACATTTCGAAGCGTAAATAAAAGTATTATGAGTAACCTAAAAGAAAAATTCAGTTCTCTTGGAATAACTGGCTCACAAGGCATGGTAATTGGATTGATAATACATAATGACGAATTAACAGTAGGTGATATCAGTAATAAAATGGGTTTATCAATTAGTACTGTATCTGGAATTATAGATCGCCTTGAAAAAAATGGATTAGTAGAACGAAACCGTTCTAAAACAGATAGACGTGTTGTTAAAGTATCACTATCATCAAAATGTGAGAGTATGGTTAAATCAAAACATGACATTATTGAAAGTCATTTAGAAAAATCTATTAAATTTGCCAATGAAGAACAATTACAAAAAATAATGATTGGCCTTGAAACACTAGAGAGTGTTATAAATAATAATAGAGAAAAGGAGAATAGTAAATAGATGTTAAAACTTATGAAATTTTTGAAACCATTTTTAACACTAATACTAATCGCTGTAGTACTACTATTTATACAAGCTTATGCTGACTTATCATTACCAGATTATATGGCTGATATTGTCAATGTAGGGATTCAACAAAATGGAGTAGACAGTGCCATTCCTGAGGTAATGACTTCAGAAGATATGGAAAATATTTTATTAGTGTCAAATGAATCTGAGCGTAGTTTGATTAGTTCTAGTTATGATATAATTGATAATAACGATGAGCGTTATGAAAAAATTAGTAAATATTATAAGAATATAACTAATGAAGAAATTTATGTACTGAGTGATCAAGATAAGGATGCAGATAATATCCTTGAACCAATAATTGCTAAAAAGGTTCTTGCTATTTCAGGTTTAGAAAAAGCCTTAGCTGGTGAATTACCTGCTGGTACTACCATGGGTGAATTTACTTTTCCAGAGGGAGTAGATCTTACAACATTTTTATCTATGATAACACCTGAACAAAGTTTAATGATGGTTACTATGATTAATGAACAGTTTGTTTCTTTAGGAGATAAAATGGTTATTCAAGCAGCCTCAACTTCATTGCAAAAAGATTACGAAGAACTTGGACTTGATTTAGAAGTTTTACAGAGAAACTATATTTTAGTTGCTGGAGCATGGATGTTACTATTCACCTTACTAGGTGCCACTTGTACCATTGGTGTTGGCTACTTAGCTGCTAAAATTGCAGCAGGGTTAGGTAAAAATCTTCGTTCCATGATATTTGCAAAAGTTAGTAGTTTTTCAAATAGTGAAATTGATAAATTTTCAACTGCATCATTAATTACTCGAAGTACAAATGATGTAACGCAAATTCAAAACTTAATGGTCATGCTAATTAGGATGATATTTTATGCCCCAATTATTGGAATATGGGCAGTATTTCATGCTCTTGAGAAAAGTCAGTCCATGGCTTGGGTTATTGCATTATCAGTTATAATCATGTTAGGTCTTATACTTTTAATGTTTGCAATTGCAATGCCTAAGTTTAAATTAGTACAAAAACTTATAGATAAAATAAATCTAGTAACAAGAGAAAATCTAACAGGTATGATGGTAATAAGAGCATTTAATACACAAAAATTCGAAGAAAAACGATTTGATAATGCAAATAAAGAATTGACTAAAACTAGTTTATTTGTTAATAGGGTTATGGTGTTTATGATGCCTGCTATGATGATAGTTATGAATGGTATCACTCTTCTAATCGTATGGGTTGGTGCCCATCAAATTGCCGAGTCAACCATGTTAGTTGGTGACATGATGGCATTTATGCAATATGCATTACAAATTATTATGGCATTTCTAATGATGGCAATGATGTTTATTATGGTTCCAAGGGCTTCTGTTTCAGCACAACGTATATCAGAAGTATTAGAAACAGACTTAACAATAAAGGATTTTGAAGATCCAAAGGAATTCAGCGAAGAAATTAATGGAGTAGTTGAATTTAAAAACGTATCATTTAAATTTCCTGGAGCTGAAGAAAATATGTTAAAGAATATTTCCTTTATTGCAAAGCCAGGTGAGATGACTGCCATTATTGGTGCAACTGGTTCTGGTAAATCAACTTTAGTTAATCTAATTCCTAGATTCTATGATGTAACTGAAGGTGAAGTTCTTGTTGATAATATTAATATTAAAGAAGTAGCACAGCACGACTTACGAGAAATAATTGGATATGTTCCTCAAAAATCATCATTATTTAAAGGTACGATTGAAAGTAATATTAAATATGGTGATAAAGATGCCCCAGAAGAAAACGTAAAACAAGCAGTATATATTGCACAAGCAGAAGAAATTATTGAGGAAAAAGAGGGGAGATATAAATCTCCGATTGCACAAGGTGGTGGAAATGTATCAGGTGGTCAAAAACAACGCTTGTCAATTGCTAGAGCATTAGTTAAAAAACCAAAAATACTAATATTTGATGATAGTTTCTCTGCATTAGATTTTCAAACTGATTCAAATTTAAGAAAAGCTATGAAAGAAAAAATAGGTGATAGTACATTGTTAATAGTTGCACAACGAATATCCACAATAAAAAATGCTAACCAAATTATTGTACTTGAAGATGGTGAGATTGTAGGACTTGGTACACATAAAGAATTATTAAGAACATGTGATACATACCGTGAGATTGCATATTCTCAACTTTCTAAGGAGGAACTATCATGAGTGAAAAACGAAAAATGAACAATGATAAAAGTGGTAGTTTTAAAGGTCCTGGCCCAGGTGGAGGTGGAGGACCAGGTGGTCATAGTATGATGATGTCAGGTGAAAAAGCTAAGAACTTTAAAGGTACTTTAAAAAGACTAATTAATTATTTAAAAAAATATAATCTAGCAATAATAGTAGTTTTCATATTTGCTATTGCTTCATCAGTATTTGCAATTTTAGGTCCTAAAATTTTAGGACAGGCAACAACTACAATCTTTGAAGGATTATCTGATAAGATTGCAGGTGGTAATGTTGGAATTGATTTTGAAAAAATCGCAGGAATCCTAATAACACTAATAATTTTATACGGTTTAAGTTCACTGTTTTCATATATTCAAGGATATATGATGTCAGGAGTATCAATGAAGGTAACCTATCAAATGAGACGTGATATTTCATTAAAAATAAATAAAATGCCACTTCGATATTTTGATGGAACTAATCATGGTGAAGTACTATCAAGAATTACTAATGATGTTGATGCAGTTAGTCAAACATTAACGCAAAGTTTAACACAACTTATAACGGCTGTTACAACAATAGTTGGTGTATTAGTAATGATGTTAACTATTAGTTGGCTTATGACAGTTGTTGCTGTATTAACTGTTCCAGTTAGTATGATTTTTGTTATTAAAATTGTAAAAAAGTCTCAAAAATATTTTAAAAAACAACAAAAGTTTATTGGCCACATTAATAGTCATGTGGAAGAGATGTATGGTGGACATGTTATTGTTAAGGCATTTAATGGTGAAAAAGAAAGTATTGATCAATTTGAAGAGCTAAACGAACAATTATATGGTACTGCATGGAAAGCGCAATTTTTATCTAGCTTAATGATGCCAAGTATGAAAGTTGTTGGTAATATTGGTTATGTGGCAGTTTGTGTATTAGGTGGGGCACTAGCCGCAAGGAGAGTAATATCAGTTGGTGATATTCAAGCTTTTATTCAATATGTTAGAAACTTTACTCGCCCAATTAGCCAACTTGCTAATATTTCAAATGTTTTACAGCGAACAATTGCAGCTGCAGAGCGTGTATTTGAATTTCTTGATGAAGATAATGAAGTTGACGAAAGTGAAAATCCTGTTGAATTGAGCGTTATAAAAGGAGATGTTGAATTTAAAAATGTACATTTCGGATATGTTAAAGATAAAATAATCATAAACGATTTTTCAGCAAAAATAACACCAGGACAAAGAGTAGCAATCGTTGGACCAACTGGAGCAGGAAAAACTACTATAGTTAAATTGTTAATGAGATTTTATGATGTTAGTAGCGGTAGTATTTTACTCGATGGAAATAATATTGAAGATTTTAGACGTAATGATTTACGTAATAATTTTGGAATGGTTCTACAAGATACTTGGTTATATAACGATACAATAATGAACAATATAAGATATGGAAGATTAGATGCAACAGATGAAGAAGTAATTGAAGCTGCTAAAAAAGCTCATGTTGATTCCTTTGTTCATATGTTACCAGCTGGTTATAATCTAGTTCTAAACGAAGAAGCTAATAATATTTCAGCAGGACAAAAACAGTTAATTACAATTGCTAGAGCAATTCTTGCAAATCCAAAATTGCTTATATTTGATGAAGCAACTAGTTCTGTAGATACACGTACTGAAATGCAAGTACAAAAAGCTATGGAAAACTTAATGGAAGATAAAACAAGTTTTATTATTGCTCATAGATTATCTACAATTAGAGACGCAGATATGATTCTAGTAATGAATGATGGAGATATTGTTGAACAAGGAAATCATGAAGAATTATTAAGCGCAAATGGGTTTTATGCTAATTTATACAATTCCCAATTTGAACAGTAATTATCACTATCTAGGGGGTATGTTTCCATACCCCCTATTTTTTTGCAAAAATATAAATCAAAACATAAATACAATTCCTCAACTATGGGTTAGTGTAAAGTAGTTTTGGGATTTTTGATAAAAATTTAAGAAATTTTGTTTTATTATTCATTATTGTTGATAATAGTTAC
>JAUUZV010000035.1 GCA_030592085.1 Clostridia bacterium
AATATAAGTCTTTGTTCTCAACATCTATATACCCTTTTTCGTCATTACCTAAAACATCATTTCTAGTAAATCCGTCGTCATCTAGTTCTTCATTAATTGATAAAGTATTATAACTTCTTGAAGATTCTAATATTTCAAGGACTTCTTCTTCCGTATAACCTGTCTTTTTTGCAATTTCTTTTGCTGTTGGCGTTTTCCCTAAAGTATTTGATAATTCCTCTACAGCTCTTTTGACAGAAGGATATGCTTCATAGTATCTCCTTGGAACTCTTATTGTATATGCTTTATCTCTAAAGTATTTTTTTATTTCGCCAATAATCGTAGGTGTAGCAAAAGTCGTGAACTTATTACCTGCATCAACATTAAACCTCTCTACTGCTTTAATCAATGCAAAAGAAGCCACTTGTAGCAAATCATCATAATCTACTCCTCTATTAACAAACTTTTTCGACAATGTTTCTGCAATATAATAATTCTGCTCAACTAATTTGTTTCGTAGTTCAATAGAAGGATTATCCCTGTATTTTATAAAAAGTTGTTGGTCAAACATGTGCTACCTACTTATACTTTATTAATCGTTAAGATTAACGTCCCCTTGCTAGTTGTTGTAACGTCATTTACAAAAGCCTCAAGAATAGGCAGTGTCATGTCGTTAGCACCTTCTAGCACCTTTTGTTCATCACAAGTTGAAAATTCCATAATTAATTCTTCTTTGTTTATAACAAAAATTACTTCACACATAGCAGTTTTCGCCTGTAGCATACAATTAAATACTTCTGAAACTACCACTTTAACATCGCGAATAATATCTATATCAAAGCCTGCCTGATTAAATGCACCAGAAGCTGTTAATCTGAGTATCTGTGAATATTCTTTAACTACAGGTATTTTAATAGAAATAGTATTATTATTACAATCCATACTTAAACTCCTCTTATGTTATATCAATCAGTGTATTCAGTTTTGTAATGTAAAAAAGTTTTTTAATGTTTTCACTGCTACCGCTGATAGTTAGTTTTCTCTCGGCTTCTTTTAATCGTTTATATGTTCCAACTAGTATACCAAGTCCTGCACTATCAATATAGCGTAAATCACTGAATTCTAGTTGTAAATCCATTTCTGTATTATCAACAATTTTATATAATTTTTCTTTAAACTGTTCACAATTGCTAACGTCAATTTCACCTGTAATATAAAATTTTTCGTCTTGTTTAATAATGTTATAATCAGTCATTGATTATTCTACCTCCTTTAGTAGTAAGTTGCTCGCTTCTATTACTTGATCAAACCGTTTAGTTTCTTTTGCTATAGTAAATATTCTTATAATATTTCCATAAACAGTTTCTAGTAACCTTGCATCTCTACTCACATCAATACCGTAAATATGAATAGAACCATCTTGTTCTGATATTCCTTTAATATAAAGTGATTCATCAATTGTAACATCTAATAACGGTAATATATCATCAAGTGGCATTAATATATCATTTCTTAGTAAAAATACAAAATTTTCATCATCTAAAATTAATATGTCTGCTTCTTTAGTAGAAATTGTTCCTGCTAATTTTACTCTACCTGCTTCATCATAGAGAACATCAGTTGTATCCTCATCTAAATAAATAATCTCTACAAGAGGGTTTGTAACTTCTTTTATCTCATTTAATAACATTTCTTCTACAGTTTCTTCTTCTAGTAAATAATAACTTCCCACAAAAGATAAATAGAAATCATATTTTTCTTCTGTTAACTTTGGAAGTATTAACCATAGAAGCCATCCAACAATCATAGCTCCAATAAGAATATAACTTAAATAATGAAATAAAAATCGTCTAAATTTATAATTCTTTGACTCTTTATCTAAACCTTCTATTTTTTCAAAATCTAATAAAAAGTTATATGCTTCAGTTATTAGGTCAATGTTAATTGTACCTTCACTCTTATATTTCTTTAAAAGCACTGAAAATCTAGCTTTAATTTGTTGTTCGCTACACCCCTCTTTTAAATCAAAAAGGGTTAGAGCTTTTTCTTTATCCATCATTACTTATCTATTGGTTTCATTGTTGGAAACAACAAAACATCTTTTATGGTATCACTATCTGTAAAGAACATAATAAGTCTATCAATACCAATACCCAGTCCACCAGTAGGTGGCATACCAATTTCTAATGCATGTATAAAATCTTCATCAATTGAGTAATTTTCATCACCATGCTTTAATTTTGCTTGCTGTATAAATCGTTCTCGCTGATCAATAGGATCATTTAATTCTGTAAAAGCATTTCCTAACTCTCTAGAAGTTAAGAATATCTCAAATCGCTCAGTCATATGAGGTTTTCCTGGTATTTTCTTAGCCAGTGGAGAAACTTCAATTGGATAGTCCTTTATAAATGTTGGTTGTACTAAATATTCTTCTACTTTTTCTTCAAAAAATTCATTTAAGACACCACCCCATGAAGAATCACTTTCAATTTTAATATGATGTTCTTTAGCCATTTCTCTTGCTTTTTTATCATCACATTCAAATGAGTCAAAGTCTATACCTGTAAATTCCTTAACCGCTTCAACCATAGTCATTGTCTTAAATGGTGTGGATAAGTCAATTTCAATGCCTTGATAAGAAAAAATTCTTTTTCCAAACACATTATCAGCAATATATACAAATAGTTCTTCTACTCTTCTCATCATGCCATTGTAATCTGTATAAGCTTCATATAATTCAATAGTTGTAAATTCAGGGTTGTGTTTATTATCCATTCCTTCATTTCTAAAAATACGACCTATCTCATATACTTTTTCAAGTCCACCTACAATTAATCTCTTTAAAGCTAATTCGGTTTCTACTCGCAAAAACATATCTAAATTCAAAGTATTATGGTGTGTTTTAAATGGTCTAGCAGCTGAATTAGTTGAGTGTGCATTTAAAACAGGTGTATCAACTTCTAAAAAACCATTGGTATCCATATACCCTCTAATTGCAGTAATAATTTTAGATCGTAAAATAAATGTTTCTTTCACCTCTGGATTAACAATTAAATCAACATATCTCTGTCTATAGCGAAGATCAATATCTTTTAACCCATGCCATTTTTCAGGTAGAGGTTGTAGTGACTTACATAATAATGTTATGTCACTTAATTTAAGTGATTTTTCTCCCCTTTGAGTTACAAATGGAATACCAACTACACCTATAATATCGCCAATATCATATTTTTTAAAACAAGCATACTTTTCTTCTCCAATGCCATCAATTCTAACATATAGTTGTAATTTACCGCTTCTGTCTTGAATATGTACAAAACTAGCTTTTCCCATTATTCGTTTTGCAATAATTCTACCAGCACAAGAAATTGTTTGTTCTAACAATTGTTCATGTTGTTCCATTATATTCTCAATGGAATAATCAATTTTATATGTAGTCTGAATAAATGGGTTCTTCCCATTTTCTTGTAATAAAGCTAATTTATCAAGTCTTACTTGTAAAATTTCATTTATATCAAGATTTGTGTGTTCTTCCATGTTAGTCTCCTGTTCATACAATAAACAGCTTACCTTTATGTAAACTGTCATTGATAATTATATATAATTTATAGTTTTCTAACAACTTTTTATTTTGTAATATCTAAAATTTTCATTTTGATTTCACCTGATGGTGCGGCTACAGAAATAATATCACCAATTTTTTTATTCATAATAGCCTCTCCCACAGGAGATTCATCAGAAATACGTTGTTTTGATGGGTCTGCTTCAGTTGAACCTACGATAAAATAAATTTCTTCATCATCATATTCAATATCTAGAATTTTCACTTTACATCCCACATGAACAGTTGTTGTATCAACAGTCTTTTCATCTATAAGTTCAACACTTCTTAATATGAGTTCAATTTTTTTTATTCTAGCTTCAACAATTGCTTGTTCGTTTTTAGCTTCATCATATTCTGAATTCTCAGATAGGTCGCCATAGGAACGAGCTTCTTTAATCTTCTCTGCTATTTCCAGTCGTTTCTTTCCCTTAAGGTACTCAAATTCTTTTTCTAAATCCTTTAGTCCTTTATATGTAAGTAATGTCTTTTTGTTAGGCATCGTTATTTCTCCTACTTCAGTATTTTGATGTTAAATTATAAAATACAATAGTATTCTTGTCAAGTTTTATTTCTTGAAAGAATATATCATGTTTTAAATAGTTTTAAATAGTTTTAAAATACATTTATTTTTTTAAAATTTTCATTAATTCGCAATTACTTTTTATCTTTATGTAAAATACTTGCCTTAATAAAATCTCTAAATAATGGATGTGCTTTATTTGGCCTAGATTTAAATTCAGGATGAAATTGAACACCGATGAACCATGGATGATCATTTAATTCAATCATTTCTATTAAATGTTCATCTGGTGAAATTCCACAAAAAATCATTCCAAATTCACTCATTATTTCACGGTATCGATTGGAAAACTCATATCTATGTCGATGTCGTTCATAAATCAATTCATCCTTGTACACTTGTTTTGCTAAGCTATCTTCTTTTATTTTACAAGGATATAACCCTAATCTCATGGTTCCACCCATATCTTCAATCTCAACTTGATCGGCCATTAAATCAATAACATGATATGGTGAGGTTTTATCAAACTCAGAACTATTTGCATTCTTTAAATTACATACATTTCTGGCAAATTCGATTACAGCCATTTGCATTCCAAGGCAAACACCAAAGAAAGGTATCTTATTTTCTCTAGCATAAGTAACAGATAATATCTTACCTTCTGTTCCTCTATCGCCAAAACCACCTGGAACTAATATCCCATCTACATCACCTAACTGTTTTTCTATGGTTTCTTTAGTTAGAAATTCAGAGTTAACCCATTTAATAATCACTTTATGGTTATTATGGATTCCGCCGTGTTGTAAAGCTTCTGCTACGGAAATATATGCATCATGTAATTTTATATATTTTCCAACTAGAGCAATTGTTACTGTATCTTTTAAGTTTTTAATTTTATTAATCATTTTTGTCCACTCAATAAGATCAGGAGGCCTATTAGGTAATTTTACTTTTTCAAGAACTAAATCTGCTAGTCCTTCTTTTTCTAATAGTAATGGTACTTCATATAAATGGTCAGCATCTAAATTTTGAATAACACAATTAGCAGTAACATTACAAAATAAAGAGATCTTTTCTTTAATTTCTTTAGATAATTTTTTCTCTGTTCTACAAACAATTATATCTGGTTGTATTCCTATGACTCTTAGTTCTTTAACACTATGTTGTGTGGGTTTTGTTTTTATTTCTCCTGATTTAGATAAATATGGAACTAATGTAACATGGATATATAAAACATTTTCACGCCCTACATCACTTTTCACTTGTCTTATTGCTTCTAGAAAAGGTTGTGATTCAATATCGCCAACTGTTCCTCCAATTTCAGTTATAACAAAGTCAGGGTGTTCTTCTCGCCCTACTCTATAAACTCTATCTTTAATTTCATTGGTAATATGAGGAATAACTTGAACAGTGGCACCTAAATAATCACCTCTTCGTTCTTTTGTAATTACTGACCAATATACTTTACCAGTTGTTACATTCGAGTTTTTAGTTAATTTTTCATCTGTAAAACGTTCATAGTGACCTAAATCCAAGTCTGTTTCTGCTCCGTCATCAGTAACAAATACTTCACCATGTTGATAAGGGCTCATGGTTCCTGGATCAAAATTTAGGTACGGATCAAATTTCTGATTAGTGATTTTATACCCTCTAGCTTTTAATAATCTACCTAAAGAAGCGGCAGTTATCCCCTTGCCTAAACCGGAAACAACGCCGCCAGTGACGAATATGTATTTTACAGACATTTATAACCTCCCTGATACTATGATACATTATATAGAGGTTACTTCTAATAATCAATATGAATTTATCGATTTATACTATTTCCACCATACAGTGACCATTAATTTTTGGAATAGAAAAAGTTACTTTATTTTTATCTTGTGTAAATAATATAGTTTCATTAGCAGGTACAATTTTTATTGATGTAATAACTCTATTTGTTGCTAATTCAATTGCTAAATTATAATATGGAAAAACATCTTCTACGATTTCTAAATCTTCACTTTTCTTTTCAGGAATATACCACAAAACATGAAGCACATCAGCTTTAGGTAATCGATTTATTGTAGTAATAATAGATGATGGTCCATTATGAGTTACTAATTGTTGTCCTAATAATTCGTTAATAGCATTCTTTAATAATGTTTTTATCCACTTAGGTGATAATTTTGCATAAATAGTGAAAATAGGATGAGCAAAATATATTGTATTATTTCCTTTAACTATGGCTGGATAATCTAGTTCTCCCATTGATGGGGCTTGTCTATGTGAACAAAAATGTTTATATGATCTGTGAAAATATGATTTTATTGTATAACAGTAAGTTTCCCCTTTGCTAGTTGTTTTAATTTCAACCCCTTTTGTATACATTACATATTCAGTATTTGCTAATCCTTTACCTAACTCTCCTTTAGGAAGCAAATAATCTGCAAATGAATTATGTATATCAAATGTTCCTCTTATTACTTCTCCATAGTCATTTCTAGTTACATTATTTAAAGCTACACCTAACTCTTCTATGGTGAATTTTTCTTTTGCAACGTCCATACCTGATTCAAATGAAGCAAGTAATTTTCCACCATTATTTAAATAGGTTGTTAATTTTTTTGCAAACACCTTATTTACTGGAATACTATCAGGTAAAATTAATAATTTATATTCATTAAAATCCATTGAAGTATCAATAAAATCAAATTGTAATGAGCATTGTTCTAGTAATCTAGTCACTCCAATTAGTTCCCTTGGTAGACTATCTAAATCTGACCCACTAAACTCATCAGTTGTTAATACACCTATCTCTGTTAATGGAATAGCATTTTCACACCACGGCTGTTTTTCCTTTACCTGTCCATATACATTACCAATTAGTTTATATACTTCAACAGATAATTTCCCATTAGGTTCTAACTGATCACCAATCAAACACTTACCATTTAATGCTAACATTCTAAAACATTCATACTCTAAAGCTACTTGATTTCTAAATGAATGAAAATCTCCCCACGATGTATGGAACTTACCTGTATGCCCTAACATTTCTTTTCCTAATTTCCTAGCATACCTAGATGTAACTGGGAAATGAATATATCCCCACTCACCGCCTGGTAAACTTTCTAATTCATAATGAGTATATGCAGCTTCACTACTCTTTGTAGCATGTGATATGTGCCCTGAATTATAGAATATTGAAATCTTTGGTTTTATTTCATGAACTAACTTAGTCATTGATAATTTAAATTGATCTAGTACTTCTTTGTAATGTGCTAATCGTTGTTCTTCTTTTAATGGGTCAAACCCTTTTTCTTTCATAGAAGTTATACAGTATTCACAAGCACATGGTTGTTCTTTTACAATATCAAAAAACAATCCATCAGGATTTAATAAATCTAAAACTTCAATTGTATGTTCTTTTAAAAAATCGGCATAAGGTGTATTAACACATAAACCATGATAAAAACCTGGTTGTAATGAATGTTGCCCAATAGGGGTGCCAAATTCATCACGCATGATCCACTCTGGATGTTTTATAGATGTGTAATAATCCCATTGTACAGTTATATAAACTGGAACTTTTATTCCAACGTCATGACAAGCTTGTATTTGTTCACGTAATAGATTTTTATTAACTAGATTTGGATGAATTCGTTTGTCAAACAATTTTGAATCATAATATATCAACCCATGATGACATCTAGCAAAACATGTAATTGAATCAACATTAGCCTTCACTAATGTATTAGCAAATTCAATTGGATCAAATTGTTCACCAACTTGATTAATTAATTCACTAGTATGAAAATCCAAGTGAATTTGTCTAAATGAAAGTGTGTCCATTCTTATTCTCCCTTAATCATATTAATAACAGTTTGTAGACAGGTTTCATTAATTACCTGTTCTTTAAATAATTCATAATTTAAAATATTTTGAGTAGCCATATCTAAAATTCCATCTGCTTCTACATTAATTGATTCTTTAAACAAGTTAATTGCATCTACTGAATCTTGAGCATAAGTAACATCTGGTATACCAGAAAATAGTCCTAATTTCAGTAATATTTTTTCTGCAATAAAAATATCATAACTTAAATTACCTAATACATAATCTTTTCTAATCCAAATTCCTTCTTCATCTGGGCTAGTGGTAATATATTTTCTTGTAGCATCAATAATATAATCAGGTGCAACTCCATTTGAGTATGGCTGATTCAAATTATCAACTAACACACCTTCTACTAAGTGAACTATTCCAGACATGAAATCGTCTGTAATGTTAATGTTATGTGCTTTTGTATAATTAAGAATAGTTTTTATGTCTGTAGATTGCGCTTCTTCACTTAAGTATTTAAAAGCAGAGTCAACAAATACAGGATAGCTATTTCTTACATAAACTTGTCCCATGGATGTTTGACCATAAATTACTCCTGTACCATAATTTTTAATGGCTTGTGATATTACTTCTCCAGCACCACCTGTGTTTTCATTGATGATTATATTAATTGTTTCATAATCTCTTTTAAATGTAGCTGAATATGTTATATCTTTTCCACTAGCAATTCGTCCATGTGGTAAGAAAAAGTCAGCCACTTCACTTGCTTCTTGAATATTCATAGAAATTAAATCTCTCATGTCTAATAATATGATATCAATTTGATTTTGTGAAAACCACGAAAGTGCCTCAGATACTATTATCGATGTCTCATTTACAAATTGATTTATTCGTATGTATCCAACATCATTTGAAATAAAATAATCAACGTAAGATATATATCCATCATCAAGTGAAATATCATATGAAACAATATTATTTGTATCTGCTTTAATCACATCAATAGTTGCTTCGCCATCAGATGCCCTTACTAGGCTGTCAAAGTCTTCAGTATTGGTTATACTTGTGCTTAATCTATCAATGCGATATATAATATCTCCAACCTCTAAACCAATTCTAGTGGCTACTGTCCCATGGTAAACGGCAGATACTAACAGTCCTTGTCTAACTTTTTCCAATGAAACTCCAACAGTTTTATTTCCTGTTCCAAGTTCACTTGAAGTTTGTTCATAACATGAATATGTATTTGCATCTTGTAATATTCCATTAAGTGATCCGCCTAACAAATCATCATAAGAAATTTCCTTGTAATATAGATTACTCATAAAGCCATAGAAATTAGTTAAATAATCGTTATCTACTCTAACAGATGAAGATAGTGTAGTTGAACCAATAAGTAAAAATACTAATAGTATAAGTAAAGTTTTAATAAGTTTTTTCATTACTTCACCTCTTCTTTAATTACTTCAAATGCTTTTTTCAATTGTAAATCTTCTTGGATATATGGATATCTTAGAATATTATTAAGAGCATCTTGTGTTGTGTAATCTAATACTCCATATGGATACAAACCTTGGTCAGCTTGAAATTTTGTAACTGCTAGTTTCATGATTTCATCATATAATACTGTCATCTCACCTACTTGATACCCTAACTGTTCCATAATCACTTTCGCCTTGAAAATCTCATAACTGCTCATACCTAGATCATATTTTTTTCTTATCCACAACATACCATCTAACATATTATGATTAATATATAAATCTCCTTGATAGTCTACAAAAATATCAGGATCAATTCCAACTAAATTAATATGATGACCATTAGGTGTTAAGTACTCACCAATTGTGACTTTAGCAGCCCCTAAGTATTCATCATCACTTGGAGTAATTCCATTCATGGCAATTGCTCTATTAAGTAAGTACATATCACTTACATCAAATTTATTTGAATAGTACTCATAGGCTTCTGGGGTTAACATCTTGTATGACGATTGAACTACACTTTTCCCAAATGTTGTTTCACCAATAACTATTGCAGCTTCATTATCTTTTAGTGCGCCTGTTACTACTTCAGATGCACTTGCAGTATGACTATTAACAAGTAAAACTATATTATAGTCTATATCCTTTTCTGTAGAAATATATCTTATATCAAGATAACCTGGATATTTAAAATTCATTTTTGTTATTACTGCATCAGAAACAAGTTGTCTAGCAACAGATACACATCCATATAATGTGCCTCCTCCATTATTTCGAAGGTCAAGTATAATATTATTAATTCCACTATTCTTAAATTTTTCTAAAGCCAAGGCAAATTCATTACCAGTCTCATTTGTAAATGAGGAAATATAAACATATCCAACATCATCAATAATGTATGATTTAACTGTTTTCATTGCAACGACTTGCCTAGTAACTACATAAGATAGAATAGGTTGCTCTCCTCTTTGCACTCCTAAAGTAACACTTGTATTTTCAGGGCCTTTAATGATTGATGCAATATATGTTAAACTTTTATCAGCGATTAATTCTCCATTAACGCTAACAATTACATCATTAGTTCTAAGTCCTAAAAATGCTGCAGGAGAATAATCAAAGACTGATATTATAATTATTCCATTAGGGTGGGCAGACATGCTAACTCCAATACCCACATATTCTGCATTTACATAACTGTTTTGCTCACTATTAAAAGTTTCAATTTTCTGGAAATATGAGTATTTATCAGTTTCAGAAAATGCTCCAACTAATAAATCCTCTAGAAGATGATCAGTTTTAATATATGTATGACTTCTACTGATTACTAAATCTACATAGGCAGTAATTTTATTAGCATTACTACTCGCCATAACTAATGATGGGATAATCATCACTAAAATAATGACAATAATAATATAAATAGTATTTTTTTTCATTTATTCCTCACATTTTTAAAGGTGCTGTGATACTAAGTAATTCTAATGAATTCTGCAATACAACCTTAGTAGCTTTCACCAAATTTATACGTTGTTGCTGTAATTTGTTTTCAATTCCTCTTACTCTACAAGCATTATAGAAACTATGGAACAAAGCAGCAACATCATGTACATATCTTGTCATCCTTGACGGTTCTAATGTATTAGCTGATATGACTATTTCATTAGGATATTCCGCTAGTTTCTCCATTAGTAGAATTTCTTCTTTTTCAATAAGTAATGAAAAATCAAGTTTTTCTTCATTATTTATTTTTACTCCATCTTCTTCTAGAATTCTAAGCATACTACAAATTCTAGCATGAGCATATTGAACATAAAACACTGGATTTTCGTTAGTTTGTTTTTTAGCTAAATCTAAATCAAAATCTAAGTGCGACCCACTTTGTTTCATATTAAAGAAAAATCTAGCTGCATCGACGCCAACTTCATCAAGAAGATCATCTAACGATATGGCCTTTCCAGTTCTCTTTGACATTTTAGCCACTTCACCATCACGGAGCAATCTAACTAATTGGAATATAACAATATCAAGTTTTTCTTTTTTTATGCCTATTGCTTCCATTGCACCTTCCATTCTTATTGCATGGCCATGGTGATCAGCTCCTAATAAATTAATTGCTCTATCAAATTTTCGCTCATAAAATTTATTATAGTGATAAGCTAAATCAGCTGCAAAATATGTTGGATAACCATTACTTCTTTTTAAAACTTCATCCTTTTCACTATTCATAACTGAACCTTTTAACCATAGAGCATCATCATATTCTACTGTGTGTCCTTTATCTATTAAATAAGTTATCATTTTGTCTACAGAACCACTGTCATATAGAGATTGTTCTGTAAACCATAAATCATATGTAATTCCATAACGAGCTAATCCATTTTTTATTGCAGTAATATTTTTTGGAAGAGCATATTTTACTAATGTCTTCTGACGTAGTTTTTCATCAACCGTTTGTAAATCAGTTGTTTCGCTTTTTATATATTCTTTAACATGGTTTATAATATCGATTCCTTGATAACCATCTTCTGGAAACGCTACTTGTTTTTCTCCAAGTTTTTCTTGTAAGTATCTAGCCTCAAGAGATTTTCCAAATTTATCAATCTGATTTCCAGCATCATTAATATAAAATTCTTTATGAACATCATACCCTGCTTTATCAAGAACATTAGCGATTAAATCACCAAGAGCTCCTCCTCTAGCATTTCCCATGTGTAATGGTCCTGTAGGATTAGCAGATACGTATTCCACATTCACTTTTTGCATTTTACCATAATCACTTTGCCCATATGTCCCTTTATTATCTAAGATATAACGTGTATTATCATATAACCAATCACTTTTTAAGAAAAAATTAATAAATCCAGGACCTGCACTAACTGCTTTTTCTATATAAGTTCCATTAAAATCCATTTGTTCAATTAATAATTCTGAAATTTTCTTTGGTGACATTCTAGCTTGTTTTACAATAATCATAGCAAGATTACAAGAAAAAGTTCCATGTTCCTTTTCACGTGGTTTTTCAATACTAATTTCAGTTACTTTTATATCAGGTAGTAATTGTTTTTTTATACAGCTTTTTAAACTGTTTGTCATAACCTGTTTTATACTGTTTTCAATTTGTTTAATGATATTCATTATTAACCTCTTTTATTGTCATGTAAAACTTATTATTACTATTATTGCCATCTAATAAATCAAGTAGATAATCCATTTCAATAATTCCACCTGTTTCACTCATGTTAACATTTATTTTCTTTGCAGTAATAGAAATTGTAAATTCACCAAATTCTGTTTTATATAGTGATGTATTAGAAATGCCTTCTTGAAAAATAAAGTTTGATGTAACTGAACCATGTCTAATTAATGAAACCTCTTTTTCTTTAATTTTCACAGTTGTTGTTGTCCCTTCCATTCCTGTCATTTCTGATTCTTGATATGTAACATAATAGTAGTTTTCTTTAGAAAATAATTTACCTTCTGTTATAAACTCTAATTGTTGTTTTTCATTATTAAATCCTTTTAGGGATATAAGCACATTTTTCATATAATATATTAATACCTTTCTATATCAATTGTCTGTATGAACAATTCATTATTATCAAGTATTTCACTTGCAAGTGGAGTAAATTTATCAACAGAATCACTAGTATATAATGAAATAGTCCCATTTC
The DNA here is from genome assembly GCA_030592085.1 of Clostridia bacterium. GTDB lineage: Bacteria > Bacillota > Clostridia > DUPQ01 > DUPQ01 > JAFGUQ01. The sequence continues at coordinate 13,087 of JAUUZV010000035.1, forward strand.
CTTGATTATTAAGTAATTTGATATCGTCTAGTGTTTGATACACAGCCTTAGCTACTTCTCCTGCAGAATTAACAATTGTAATTTTCTCTCCCACTACATTTTTTATAACTTCTAATAATAAAGGATAGTGGGTACAACCAAGTACAAGTGTATCAATGTCTTGTTGGATTAACTCAGATAAATAATGTGTAATTATAGCAGAAGTTATGGGATGATTCCACCAAAGTTTACCCTCCTCTACTAATGGTACTAAAAGAGGACAATATTTCTGAAATACAGATATTGAGTTGTTAATATTAGTAATATTAGTTAAATACGCATTACTTTCTATTGTAGCTTTAGTACCAATTATACCTACTTTATTGTTTTTTGTTACTTGACTGCCAACTAAAGAACCAGGTTTAATAACTTCAATAAATGGAATGGAAAATTCCTTTGTAAGCTCATCTATAGCATTAGAACTAGCTGTATTACAAGCAATAATAATTGCTTTTACTCCTTTTGAAAGTAAAAAAGATACATCTTGTCTAGAAAAATTAGTAATTGTCTCTTTTGATTTTGAGCCATATGGAGTTCGTTTGCTATCACCAAAATATACAATGTCTTCATTGGGTAATAGTGTAGCCACAGCTTTTAAAACTGTTAATCCTCCTAAACCAGAATCAAATATTCCAATTGGTCTATTATCCATTAGTTAACCTCTTCAAAATTAGTGATAAACTGATAACGTTCACTTTTTTCAAAAGCTAATGTTATCAATTGATCAATTAGTTCACTATATTTGAGTCCTGTATCCATCATCAAGGTGGGATACATACTTATATTAGTAAATCCAGGCATTGTATTTATTTCATTTAATATTGGTTTATTATCCTCTGTTAGGAAAAAATCTACTCTGGCTAATCCATAACAGTCAATAGCTTTAAAAGCAGCGGTAGCATATTCTTTAATAAGGCTTATTACTTCTGAAGATAGATTAGTTGCAACTTTAGTTTCTTCTTCTGATATATATTTTGCTTCATATGAATAAAAATCACTTTTTAGTAAAACTTCACCAATTGATGATACTAGAGTTTTTTCATAATTACCAATTACAGCACATTCTAATTCTCGCCCCTTTATATATTCTTCAATTAAAAACTTACGACTAACCTTTTGACATAGCTTAATTCCACTTAACAATTGTTTGCGATTATAGGCTTTTGTTACTCCAACTGATGAACCTAAACTAGCTGGTTTAACAAACAAGGGGTATGTAAAAGTATTTTCAATACTTGAAATCATTTCATTTGGTTGATCATCACAGGTAAATACCAAATATTTAGCTTGTGGAATTTTAATATTTTCAAAAAGTACTTTACAAATGGATTTATCCATGCCAATAGCTGAAGACAATACATCTGCTCCCACATATGGAATATTACATACTTCAAACAAACCTTGCAATGTACCATCTTCTCCACCTACACCATGGATTATTGGAAATATAACATCATATGATGATAATAAATCAATTGATAAATCAATATTTTTCTTAGCTAATGTGTTATTGACATTAATAATTTCTTTTGCCATTCCATTTTCATCATCAGTAAAATCATATAATAAATATTGATTTTGCTTTGTTATTTCTAAAACTTGCATTTTATATTTTTCATTATTTATTTCTTTTATGACAGAAGAAGCGGAACACCTTGATACTTCATGTTCCACAGATACACCACCAAATATAAGTAATACTTTTTTTCTACTCATTTTATTCTCCATTTAGGTTTCATAACATTCAACAATTTCACCATAAT
>JAUUZV010000071.1 GCA_030592085.1 Clostridia bacterium
AGGGGGGGTGAATTAATTGACAGTACAAGTTATTGTAATTGTAGTATATTTAGCAATAGTTGCTTATTTAGGATATTTAGGATTTAGGAATACAAAAAATGCTACTGACTATTTAGTTGGAGGACGTAAAATTAATCCAATGGTTATGGCATTATCATATGGTGCAACTTTTATTAGCACCTCAGCCATTGTTGGTTTTGGAGGCGTTGCAGCACAGTTTGGCGCAAGTTTACTTTGGTTAACTTTTGCAAATATCTTTTTAGGGATATTTATAGCATTTGTCTTTTTTGGTAAACGTACAAGAAGAATGGGTCATAATATTAATGCACATACATTTCCAGAACTAATGGGGAAGCGATATAAATCGAAATTTATCCAGAAGTTTTCTGGATTAGTTATCTTTTTATTCATGCCACTTTATACAGCGGCAGTTATGATTGGAGCTTCTAGGTTTATTGAAACACAATTAAATATTAATTATGATGTAGCATTATTTGCCTTTTCAATAATTATTGCAATTTATGTATTCTTTGGAGGTCTAAAAGGGGTTATGTATTCTGATGCTTTCCAAGGAACTATTATGTTTGTTGGAATGATTATTTTACTATTCTCTGTATATAATGGATTAGGTGGAGTTACAGAAGCACATATTAAATTAGGTGAATTATTTGCTAATCCTGAAGCTGCTGGAATGGCCATGGCACCTCCTGGATTTGCAGGATGGCTTAATATGCCAACTGGCGGATCAATTTCAGCTTGGATAGTTATATCCTCGTTAGTAATGGGTGTTGGAATTGGTGTATTAGCACAACCACAATTAATTGTTAGATTTATGACAGTTAAAAGTGACCGTGAATTAAATAGAGCTATTCCAATTGGTGGATTATTTATTTTAATGATGACAGGTGTTGCCTTCATCGTTGGACCACTATCAAATGTTTACTTTTTTGAAAAATTTGGTATGACAGCTATGGCTTATGCACAATCATTAGGTTCAGGTTCAGGTGCAATTATTCCTGCTTTCTTGAATAACTTTATGCCAGAATGGTTCTCAACAGTATTCTTAGTAGTAATAATTGCAGCAGGTATGTCTACCATATCGTCTCAGTTCCATGCAATTGGAACCGCGGTTGGTCGTGACTTATTTGGTTCTAAGAAAAATGATGATAAACAGAACATGTTATTATCTAGAATTGGTATGCTTGTAGCTATTGTTGTTACTATTTTACTAGCTTACTTATTACCAACTATATGGAATGATTCTATTGCTATTGCTACTGGATTATTCTTTGGTATTTGTGCAGCTGCGTTCTTACCAATGTATATTGGTGCATTGTACTTTAAGAAGATTAGCAGAAAAGCAGCTGTAACTGGAATGCTTACTGGATTTTCAGCTAGTATGCTTTGGATGTTATTCTTCCATAGCAAAGAATCAGCTGTTATAAAACTTTGTGATTTAATATTTGGCAAATCAAGTCTAGCACCTGCTGGAACAATTATAGCCTTTATTGATCCAATTGTTATTGCCTTATCATTGTCTATTATTGTAACTATAATAGCTGGTAAATTAATTAAATCAGATTTACCAGAAGAACATGTTGAAGAATGTTTTGAAGGAATTGGAAAATAAAAATATACTAGTTACTAAAAGACCTAGCTTTAATCGCTAGGTCTTTTTTTATCTTTGCAAAGAAATATTGTGTAAAATAAGTTATACTATTATTAGAAGTATGTTAGCTTAAGTGAGGGTATGTTTGAAAAATTATAAATTAAAAAATATAATAATTCTGTCTTTAATTTCTGCTTTATTTATTTTTATTGGGGTTACACAATATAATAGTTTCAAAAAAAATATTACTGAAGCTAATGATCAGTTATTAGCAGGGTATAAACAACAATTACAAACAATTATATATACATATAAAATAAATTCAGATACTTTTTTTAACGAAAAAATAAATTGTGATGATGTATTAGAAATAATGTATAAAGTTCAATCAGCATCCATTGAAGAACAAGAAGTTCTAAGAGAGCAATTACATGAAATAATGATTGAATCATACAATGAGCAAATAGTAGCAGGGTATAGACAGTTACATTTTCACTTAATAGATAATACAAGTTTTTTAAGAATGCATAGGCCAAGTAAATATGGAGATGATTTAACAGAGGTGAGAGAAACTGTTAGATTGGTTAATGCTAATCTAGAATATGTAGAAGGATTTGAAGAAGGAAAAATATTTAATGGATATAGATATGTATTTCCTTTGATTTATAATGATATACATGTAGGATCTGTTGAATTTAGTATATCTTATCAATCAGTCGCGTTACTTTTTAGAGAACTATTCGATGAGACTAGTACTTTTATAATAAAAAGAGAAATTGTAGAAGATAGTGTATTTGAGAGTGAATTAAGTAATTATATTCTTTCAGATTTATCATTCGATTATTATTATGATAAAGAAGTGTATGATTATTATGAAAGTAGTGTACTAGAAGAAGAAAGAGAAATAATAGATAGTGTTAATAATAAAATACTTGAAAATTATAAAGAAAATATAAAAAATGAAGAAGATTTCTATATTATTGATATTGAAAATAATAGGCTTGTTTTTTTCTTATCAATAAGAAATATTAAGGATGAACATGTTGCATATGAGGTTTTTTATAATAGTAATTTTTCTTCAGTTTATAATGTTAATGATATAGGAGAAAAATTAGTTTATACAGTAATATTATGGTTATTAAGTATGGCTTATGTAGTTCAATTATACAAAAGCCGAAATAAATTTATTAACTTAACAAAAACTGATAAATTAACAAATTGCTATAATCGTCATGCTGTAGATGAAATATTCACTAGAGAAGTTGAATTATTTAGAAGGTATAAAAAAGAATTTTCTATGATTATGTTTGATATAGATCATTTCAAGAAAGTAAATGATGAATTTGGACATTTTAGTGGTGATATAGTATTAAAAGGAATAACACAAGTTGTTAAAGATAATATAAGAACAAATGATTGCTTAATAAGATGGGGCGGAGAAGAGTTTATTATTTTGTTACCGCAATCAAATTTAGAAGATGCTACAATTTGTAGCGAAAAAATAAGAAAAGAAATAGAATCAAATAGATTTATAGAAGGATATGAAAAGATAATAACAATTAGTTTAGGTGTAACTGTTTTTAATAAATTTGATACTTTTGATGAAGTTATAATTCGTCTTGATAGAAATCTATATAAAGCTAAAGAAAACGGACGTAATAATGTTGTTTCAACAGTATAACCAAAACAAAAGAACTATAATATTATAGGAGATGATTATGTACAAAGATCTTTTATTGGCGCAACAGATGTATTTTTTAAGTGATGAAACAAAAAGTTATAAGTTTAGAATTAAACAACTAACATATTTATATCAAGCAATCAAAATAAATGAAGAAGATATTTTACAAGCATTACAACTTGATTTAAGAAAACCGCTATTTGAAGGTTATGCAACTGAAGTAGGGTACACACTTGATTCAATTCAATATTTTATGAAAAATTTAAAAAAGTGGATGAAAGATCAAAAGGTTAAAACTCCCTTTCATCAACATATTAGTAAAAGTTATATTCGCCATGAGCCCCTTGGTAACGTGTTAATTATTGGTCCTTATAATTATCCCTTTCAATTAATAATTGAACCTCTTGCAGGGGCAATAGCGGCTGGAAACACCTGTATACTTAAACCATCAGAGTATACAACAAATACAGAAAAAATTATTATAAAAATAATTGAAGAAATATTCGAAAGACAATATATTGCTGTAGTAACAGGAGGCAAAGAGGTTACAAGTGAATTGTTAAAAGAAACATTTAATCATATCTTTTTTACTGGAAGTGAGAAGGTAGGAAAAATTGTTATGATGGCAGCCGCAAAGAATTTGACACCTGTTACATTAGAACTAGGAGGAAAATCACCAACTATTGTGGATAATTCTGCTAAATTAAAAATTGCAGCTAGGAGAATTGTATGGGGTAAATTTATTAATACAGGACAAACATGTATTGCACCTGACTATATTTATGTTCATGAAAAAATAAAAAAACGATTCTTAAAAATCTTAAAAAAGACAATTGTTGAGTTTTATGGTGATAATATACAACAAAATACTGATTATGGACGAATGATTAACATTAGACATTTTAAAAGAGTTAGTGAGCTAATTGATCAAAAAAAAGTTTATTTCGGTGGTGATATTGATGAAGAAAGTTTATATATTCAACCAACAATTCTTGAAAATGTAACTTGGGATGATGATGTAATGAAACAAGAAATTTTTGGACCAGTACTTCCTGTATTATCTTTTACTGATATTGATGAAATAATTTTATTACTTAAGAAACAGCCAAAACCATTGGCCTTATATATATTCTCTCAAAACAAAGAGAATCAAGGCAAAATATTAGATAAACTATCTTATGGGGGAGGATGCATAAATGACACAATTTCCCATGTTGCCTCTCCATATATCCCTTTTGGAGGAGCAGGTAATTCAGGTACAGGGTTTTACCATGGACGTTATAGTTTTGAAACATTTTCTAATAAAAAGAGTATTCTTAAGAAAACCACACTATTTGATCCTAATTTTACTTATCCACCATATAAAGATAAAATAAAATTAATAAAGAAGATTATGAAATAATAAAAATATATTAATTATAAATTATAATTAAGGACTGATTATGAAAAGAGAAGAACAAGTTTATAAAATTATTCTTGATATTGCGAAAAATGATAAACGGATAAGAGCAGTAGAGCTAAATGGTTCCCGCTCTAATAAAAATGCTATTAAAGATAATTATCAAGATTTTGATATTGCATGTCATGTTACAGATTTGACCTACTATAAGAACAATCGAAAATTTATTGAAAATTTCATGAGTAATTTTGGAGAACTTGTTATTATGCAATCATCTTTAGATCAGTCTGATTATGATATAAATAATAATGATGAATATATATATATGATGCAATTTGAGGATGGGATTCGTATTGATTTATCTTTTAGTGTTATAAAAAGTTCTATTAATGAAGATAGAGAAAGCTTAAGTGTAATACTTCTTGATAAAGATAATTTATTTGATAATGATCATATTTCAGATGAACAAGATTTTTATCCTAAAAAACCTACAAATGAGAAATTTCATTTTTCTACTAACGAATTTTGGTGGTTAGTAATATATGTAGCAAAGGGAATTGCTAGAAAAGAAGTTACGTTTACAAAAGTAATGTTTGAATGTTACTTAAGAGATGAACTTTTTAAAATGATTAATTGGTATATAGGGATGACTAATGGTTACAAAATAAGTTCAGGAAAATTAGGAAAAAATTATAAAGCTTTATTAGATGAAAAAACATATAAATTGTATTTAGCTACATTTTGTGGAATTGATTTTAAAAATATGACAAAATGTCTTTTTAACATATGTGAACTTTATGAGAAATTATCAGTTGATGTAGCAAATAAAAATCATCTAGACTATCCCTTAAATGAAGCGAAAAATGTTAAACAATATATTTTAAATATGAAAAATTTGGGTAAAATTTAAGTATTAAGCTAAAAAAAGGAGAGCAGCATGAAAAAATCAGTAGCCTTTATTTGCACACATAACTCTTGTAGAAGTCAAATGGCAGAAGGTTATTTAAAGACTTTAGGAAGTGATGTGGCAGATGTTTATTCAGCAGGTACTGAAGAGTACCCAGAAGTAAAACCAAAAGCGACTGAAGCTATGAAACGTGATGGTATTAATATTTCTTCTCAATACCCAAAACTATTAACAGCAATCCCATCAGAAATCAATATAGTAATCACCATGGGCTGCGGTGTTATTTGTCCAAAAATCCCATGTGAATATCGAGTAGACTGGGGTCTTGATGATCCATCTGGTGGTACAATCGAAGATTTTATTAAAACAAGAGAATTAATAAAAATTAAAGTTATAAATTTAATAGAAAAAATCAAAAGAAATGATTTAGATGAAATTAAAGAAACAACTACTATCAACTTTTCTCTCTGATGAAAATATAACTCCTTCATCTAGTAATAATTGCTTTTGTTCTTTAATAAAGGTAGTTTCAGGTAAGTGTCCACTACTTTTTATTACACGTTGCCATGGGATATCAATGGTGCTTGGTATACATGACATAGCTTGTCCCACTTTTCTTGCATAATATGGAGAACCAAGTACCGCACCAATTTGTCCATAGGACATGACTTTACCCTTGGGAATTTTCTTAACAATATCATATACTTGATTAAAAAATATTATTTTATTCATATCATTACTTTAACATAAATTTTCTGTATAATGAATATAACAATTCTTTTGGAGGATATATGAAAAAATTATATGAATATACATTTGGAGAAGAAGCTGCAAATACTATTACTCATGGTGTTATGGCAATGATTGTTTTATTTACCATGCCATTTGCGATTTTATTTGTAAATAATAGAAGTGACTTAACAAGTGCAATTGGTGTTTCGATTTTCTGCATATCAGTATTTTTAATGTTATTATCGTCTGGTCTATTCCACTCAATGGCAAAAGATTCGCGACACAAATTAATATTTAAAATATTTGACCATATATTTATTTATGTGGCTATAGCGGGAAGTTATACAGCAGTTGCATTATCTGTTATTAGAGGATGGCAGGGGATTGTTATAATTTGCATTCAATGGGCAATGGTTTTGGCAGGTATTTTACAGAAAGTATTATCTAAGAGAAAAAATCCCGTTTCATCTGTGGCAGTTTATTTAATTATGGGATGGACAATTTTAGCATTTTTACCTTTGTTTTTACAAAAAGCTAGTTTTGAAATAATTTTGTTTATAGCCCTAGGTGGAATAGCATATTCTATTGGAGCATTATTTTATGCGAAAAAAGCATTTAAATACTATCATATGGTATGGCATTTATTTGTGAATATTGGAGTAATCATGCATTTTGTAGGATTAGTCTTTTTCTTACAAGGAGGACAATATGTCTTTTAAAGTTGCCTTTATTGGGGCTGGGAGTATAGGATTCACTAGAAAAATAGTTAGAGATTTACTATGTGTAGATGCTTTTAAACAAATTGAAATTTCTTTTATGGACATAAACGAACATAATCTTAAAATGGTTAGTGCTTTATGCCAACGAGACATTGATAGTAATGGGATAGCAATTACTATAAAAACTACAACTAACCAAAGAGAAGCGGTTACTAATGCTAATTATGTGTTCGTTACAGCAAGAATTGGTGGATTGGAAGCTTTTGCAACTGATATAGAGGTACCATTAAAATATGGATTAGACCAATGTGTGGGTGATACACTTTGCGCAGGGGGAATAATGTATGGACAACGTGGAATTCCATTTATTATGAAACTATGTGAAGACATAAAACAAGTTTCACATAGAGATTGTTTAATTCTTAATCACACAAATCCAAATGCTATGATTACTTGGGCTGCAAATCATTATGGAAAAGTTCCCACAATTGGACTGTGCCATGGAGTGCAGCATGGGCATCATATAATAGCTAATGCTTTAGGGTATCCTAAAGAAGAAATAGATTATATTTGTGCAGGAATTAATCATCAAACATGGTATATACAATTAAGATATAAAGGAAAAGATATTACAGGTGAGTTACTAGAAGCTTTAGAAAAACATGAAGAATATTCAAAAACTGAAAAAGTGCGAATTGATATGTTAAAGCGTTTTGGTTATTTTTCTACAGAGTCTAATGGACATTTAAGTGAGTATGTTCCTTGGTATCGAAAGCGAATAAGTGAAATAAGCGATTGGATTGATACTTCGTCTTGGATACATGGTCAGACAGGTGGATATTTAAAAGTTTGTACTGAAAATAGAAATTGGTTTGAAGAGGAATTTCCGCAATGGATGAAGGAAGAACCATATGAGTATTCAATTGATAACAGAAGTGAAGAACATGGCTCATATATTGTAGAAGGACTTGAAACAAATAAATTGTATAGAGGTCATTTTAATGTTGTTAATGATGGATGCATTAGTAATCTACCAGATGATGCAATTATTGAAGTTCCAGGTTATGTTGATAAAAATGGAGTAAATATACCAAAAGTTGGAGATTTACCATTAGGTTGTGCTGCTGTTTGTCAAAGTAGTATTCAGGTTCAGAGAATGGCTGTTAAAGCTGCAATTAATGGAGATGAAGAACTTTTAAAGCAAGCAATGATGATGGACCCATTAACTGGAGCGGTACTAAATCCACCTGAAATATGGCAAATGACTGATGAAATGCTTGTGGAAGGTGAAAAGTGGCTTCCACAATATAAGGAAACAATAATCAATGCAAAAGAGCGATTAAAAAACAAAAAAATTACTACTAATGATGATTTTAAAGGTGCTGTAAGATTTGATGTAAAATCTATTAGTCAATTACGTAAAGAAAAAACATAAATTTTTATAGTGATAATTAATTATCAATAATACTATTTATAAAGAAAGCCCTAATAAATACTTAAACAAATGTAGGTTTATATGTATTCATTAGGGCTTAAATTTAATTATTCTATTTTACTTATTTATCTGCTTAATTTTCTTTGAAAAGCATCTAAATGTTGTACTGAAGCATCTCTTAAATAAATGAATGTTTCTCTGATATCATCAGGAATATCAAGTTCTAAGAATTGCTCATACATTGCGATATTATCAACTTCAGCAATAACACCAGTTTCATAAGCTTCTGTAAGTGATGTAGGTACTATTAAATGTGTACCTGATGTATCTTCTGGTAAATCATATCCATATGTTTCAAATAGTGGTATTAACATTGAAATATGAGAAACCTCTGCATTTATAATATTTGTAAATGGTGATCCTCCATCCATTTCATTAATTATATATTCATATTCGCTTCTAGCAAGATACTCATCTTGTATTGCGTAAATCAACATTTGCTCAATTGTATATTCGCTTACATCAAATGAACCAACGGCGCCATATCCTGGATCAACATCTTCACTAGCTTCTTCAGTAATTACTTTAGTAACTTCTTCAGTGGTTTCTTCTGTAGCCTCTTCTGTGTTTTCTTCTACAACTTCTTCTACAACTTCTTCTACAACTTCTTCAGTGACTGTTGGTGCTGGTGTAGCACTTTCGGTATTATCTATAACTGCCTCTTCAGTTGAACATGCAACCAATGTTAGGCCAATTACTATTGTTAGTGATATTATTAATAAATATTTTTTCATTTTTTTTACTCCTTTTTTAGTTTGTATACTTATTATTACCCAGTATTCTTAAGATAACCTTAAGTTTTATTGAAATTGTAATATAGTGTGCTATACTCAATAGTGAACGGGGGTTCATTAATGGCTCAAATGTTAAAAGATTCAGTTAGACAAAGAATTATGGGCGAAGCAGTTAATCAGTTTAACGAAACTGGTTATGTACAATCAAAAATGAAAGATCTTGCCATAAGAGCAAATGTATCTGTTGGAAATATTTATCGTTACTTTAATAACAAAGAAGATTTATTTGAAAGTATAGTTCAACCTGTCATTGAGAAAATAGAGGATATTTTTGATGAAATGCAAAAGTATACTCCAACTTATGAAATGACAAAAGAAAGTGCAGCAACTTTTATTAATATATATTTACAGTATCAAGATATATTTGTACTTGTACTTGAGAATAGTAGTAATACACGATTCGAAACCATGAAGAATGATATCATTGAAAAATTTACTCAAAATGTATTGAGGTTTCCAGCAATAACTAAGAAAGTAAGTCAAAATAAACAATTTATATTTTATGTGAAAGCTTTTTCAGTAGCTTTTATTAATGGTGTTATTAGCATCTTAAAAGAAAATTGTAGTATTGACGAAAAAATTGAGCAGGTAACATTTTTCTTAGATAATATGAGAAATATGTTAATTAGAGCTTGTGAAAAGGAACAAAGATAATGAAAAAATTATTAAATAGTTTGATTAGAAATAGAAAAATTACTTTACTTTTTATGGTTGTAATATTATTAGCAGGAATTGTTACTTATTATTTTAGCCCTAAACAAGATTCACCAGACTTATCAATACCTTATGCAATGATTACAACCGTTTACCCAGGGGCTAGCCAAGGTGATGTTGAAAGACAAGTTACTAGTGTTATTGAGAATAATATAAGCCAGATGAAAGGATATAATACTAGTTTTTCATATAGTTCATCCAATATATCTGTAATTATTGTAG
>JAUUZV010000055.1 GCA_030592085.1 Clostridia bacterium
AATGAAAAAATGGGAAAATATTTAACAGCCATAACTAATGAAGAACACAATAATTTATTAACAGGAAAAGATTCACAATTAAACTCCACATATGATAATCAAGTTAGAAGTATATGGCAATTTAGCGATGGAACTATTGATCAAATGTATTTAGCTCTTAGAATAGCTGCCACAGAAGTTTTTTCTAAACAAGAAACATTACCGATTTTATTAGATGAAATTTTTGCTTTTTATGATCAAGAGAGAATTACTAACTGTTTTTCACTATTATGTGAACTAGCTAAAAAACATCAGATTATTGTTTTCACTTGTAAAGAAGAAGAGAAACACTTAGCGGAACGTTTTTCAGAAATTACAATTATGAATTTGTCTTAATATTTTTTCTACAAGAACAAGCCAAACCATTAGGAAGAACGCCAGTATCACGACATTTTGTACATGTAATGATTTTAAGTAAGTAGTTTTTATCAAAGCCATTTGTTAATAATAATTCAATTAACACTTGTTCAATACCATCAATTTGTATTAACAATTCATTTTTCTTACTTACATTTGCTGATAATGTCACAATACTTAATTCAGTCATCTGCTCTTCTAATTCATGATAAGTAGGAATTTTTTGATATACTTCTTGTAAACGGGTTTTTAGAACTAATTGATTTTCATTTCTTATATTCTCGTAATATTCCTTAACCTCATTTTTCTTTTTAGATGGTATAGTTGATTTATTCTCTCTATATTTACGATTGGCTTTTTTAATTTCCTCTTTTGTCTTATATCCATTTTTGTGCCAAGTAGTTAAAATTTTATGAACATATTCTAAATTTGGATTATTAATCTTAGTAGTAGTTTTTAATGCTAACTCAATAATATCAAAAGAGAACCCATAGTTTTTTACCCATTTTTCCACATACTTTTCTTCATATTGTGTTAGTGGTGTCTGACGATTTAATTTTTTTGCTACTTTTGTTGAAGTTTCTCTCATGGTTTTATATTTCATATAATAATCTTCTAAGTCAAAATGAGTCTTAACTCCGTTTTCATTCCAATTTCTAGCTACTTCTTCAATATATGCTTTTTTTAATTTTCCTCTTTCAAAACATGTTGAGAACAAAGAGTACATGACGTCATCGTCAAACTTATGTAATTTAAACATAGTTTCAATAGATGTATACCATGAAATAGGCATAACCCCTTGAAAAAAACGTTTGTTTATTGAAGATATAATATCTTTTTTCTTTCCTAAGTCTTCAGCTAGAGGAGTGGTTCTTGGTTTGTAAAGTTTTCTTAGTTCAATTTCTTTAATATCTGTTAATCGATAATCAGTATTAGATTTTGTCAGTAAATTTGACTCTACTAATGTATATAATAAATCCACCATATTTTGTGGAGACATTTTAAATACATTTGCTAAAACCATTTCATTAATGTTTTTACGGTTTTTAGCAAGATAACAACAATAAACATATACTTTTACCTGATTATCAAGTAATGAAGGCATATATTCACTAATAAAGATATCTGGGATGTCTGTATCTGAATAAATCATTTTTAAGGTGTCATTGGAATCGTACATTTATAATCTCCTAATATAGTATACCTATTATACAGAAAAGAAATTTGACAGTAAAGGAACAAGATAACAATTGTAAAAAAAGTTGTTTCAATTTAAAATATAATTATAAGTAATAGAGAAAAGAGTAAAAACAACATGACTATAAAGAGACCTTTTTACAAGAAAATATGGTTCTGGTTAATATGTACTATTGCATTCTTTGCAATTCTAGGTAGTTACTATGGATTAAATCAACAACCAGTTGAAGGACAAATAAGTGAGTTTAATCAAACAGATGACATCTATATTCATTTTATTGACGTAGGGCAAGCGGATTGTATTTTTATTGATGCAGGTGAATATGATATTTTAATTGATGCTGGTAATAGATCTGATGGTCAATTAGTTGTAGATTACTTACAATCATTACAGACAGATGATATAGAATTAATTATTGCAACTCATCCCCATGAAGATCATATTGGTGGGATGGTTGATGTTTTAAATGCATATAATGTTGACTTAATTTTTAAACCAGGTATTTCATCAATTGAAACTAAAACAAGTGAAAACTTTGAAATGAAAATTACAGAAAATAATATAGAAACTATTATTCCTTCTTTTGAACAACAATTTGTATTTGGAGATGTAATAATTACAATTTTATCAGATAAAAATAATATATATGAAGAAACTAATGATTTCTCAATTGTATGCCGTATTGACTATGGGCAAACCTCATTTATTTTTACAGGTGATGCAGAAAGTCCAGTTGAACATGATATCATCGATTCACAAATAGACTTAAAAGCTGATGTGCTAAAAATAGGACATCACGGTGGAGCAACTTCAACAACGGCCCAGTTCTTATATAAGGTGTCTCCAGATTATGCAATTATTAGTGTAGGACAAGACAATAAATATGGGCACCCAGATGAATTAATAATAAATAGATTACAAACACAGGGCGTGAATATTTTGAGAACTGATTTACAAGGAAGTATTATTGCTAAATCAGATGGGCTAACTGTGAGTTTTGTAAATGAAAAAAATGTGTTTCCGACAACAACACCTATAAATAACCAACCAATATTAGATGTAACTATAATTGAACTAGATAAAAAAGGTGAAAGAGTAGTTATAATAAATAATGAAAATGAAACAGTAGACTTAACTGATTGGTATCTTCTCTCAACCAAAGGAGAACAAATATTTATTTTTCCTGCTGGATTTAAATTAGATGCGGGTGAAGAAGTAATTATTGCAGGTTATGGATTAAGAGACACAGGAGACTTTATCTTTGAAGATGGTAGTGGAGTATGGAACAATAAAGAGAATGACGATGCTATTCTATTTGATAATAATAGAAATGAAGTATCCTACTTTGATGATGGTATGTAAATTATATAAAAAAGCAATTAATATATTTAAGCGAAGATTAAGTATAGTGATATTAACGGTTTTTACTATATTAAAAGTAAGTTAAGAAAATTTAGATATTCTGAAGTTAATTGAAGTAACAGAACCAATTTACTGTTTTTACGAAACAACATAAAAGGGAGTTAGTCGGTCTAATAATATTATATGAGGTATATAGCCTTAATCTACCTGATTACTCGTTAATCTGCATAAAACATGGTATGATATATGCAGATTACAGATTGGAAGTTCATAATGAAAGTATTTGATTACACCAATATAAAAACAGAATTATACACAAAAGAATTAGTAAGCTTACTTACTGAAATTCATGAATATAGAGGAAAACAAGAACTTTTTATGGAAGCATATCCTGATGTGCTTGAGGCTATGGTGAAAGTAGCAAAGATTCAGAGTACAGATGCATCAAATCGAATTGAAGGAATTTTTACTTCAGAGAAAAGATTAAAGGAACTAGTAGGAGAAAAAGCTGAACCAAAGAACAGAAACGAAGAAGAGATAGCCGGGTATAGAGAAGTATTAAATACAATTCATGAAAATTATGAATATATAGTTCCTAGGACAAATGTGATTTTACAATTACATCGAGATTTATATGCTTATAATTCTGGATCTATTGGTGGAAATTATAAGAATGCTGATAATATTATCGAAGAAGAGAATTCTTTGGGTGAGAAAAGAACACGTTTCACACCTGTCCCAGCATACTTAACTAAAGAATCTATGATGTTAATGTGTAATCAATTTATTGAGGCACTCAAAAAAGAATCAGTAGATCCTTTGTTATTGATTCCAATATTTATACTTGATTTTTTATGTGTGCATCCATTTAATGATGGAAATGGCAGAATGAGTAGGTTATTGACTTTATTACTCTTATACCAACAATCCTATATTGTTGGAAAATATATTAGTATTGAAATGTTAATTGAGAAAACAAAAGAGAGCTATTATCAAACACTACAATTAAGTTCTATAGGTTGGCATGAGAATGAGAATGATTATCTTCCATTTGTTAAATATTATTTAGGAGTAATATTGGCAGCATATAGAGAATTTTCATCAAGAGTAGAAACACTTAGAAACCAAGGGCTTAGTAAAGCAAAACGAGTAAGACATGTTTTTGAAACTCAGATTGGAAAGATTAGTAAATCAGATATTGCAAAATTGTGTCCTGATATTAGCATTACTACAATAGAAAAAACATTGTCTGAATTAGTGAAAGAGAAATATATTATCAAAGTTGGTGGGGGTAGGAGTACAGCATATATATTGAAAGATTAGGCACAATATACATATGATTTAGGAATTAATGTCCGTAATTTTCGACTCAGTACAATTAACACTAAATCTCCATAGGTTCTCCTAATAGAGTTACATAATAATACAAGTTAATATAAGTATGTTTAAGAGGTTATAAGTACAGTGATTGCAGTGCTTATAGCCTTTCTAAAAGTAAGCTAAGTAAATATAGATATTGTTAAGTTAATTGAAGTAATGGAACCAAAATGGAACCAATTTACTGTTTTGACAAAAGTATACAAGATATAGTTTAGATGTTTAAATAAAGCTATGTTAATCATATAAGCCTTCGGCCTTTGCACATATATAAATATTTTGTATAATAGAAGAAGGGAAACAAATTGTAGTGATCATAAATATTAGTTTGCAGGCAATAGGTGTATTTGAAAATAGTAGGAATTAGCTAATTAAATATATTTGTGAATTATTAAAGATAAAGACATAGTTAGCATAAAAAAATATAAAATTATAAAAAAGGATAAGATAATATGAATATACAACCAAATAATCAGACAGTTGAAAAGTGCTTAAAACAGAGAACGTACTATATTGATTTTTATCAAAGAGAGTATGTATGGAAAAAAGATGTTGTATATATCCTACTAGATGATATATTTTTTACATTCGAGTTAGCATACGAAGAGCATAAAGGAAAAGATATTACTCCAGAGGTGCTTGCTAAATACAATTGGTATTATTTTAACATTTACATTACTAATAGTATTGAAGGTAAAGAATATATTGTAGATGGCCAACAAAGATTAACTACTCTTACATTAATAGCAGTCAAATTATTAGAGTTAGCAAATACAAATAAAGAATATTTTGAAAACTTAATTGATACATTAAAGGATTGTATTTACGGAAAAGATAAATTTAAAGGAAATATTTTTTGGATTGACAATGACAAAAGAAAGAAGATAATGCAATCCCTTATTGATAACGTTGAGTTTAATGATGAATTTCAGAATGTTACAGAGGAAAATATAAGTAATCGATATAAAGATATTTCAAAATATATTGATGATAAGAAACTATCAAATGAAAAACTTCAAGCATTGATAATGTATTTTTTAGAACGTTTAGTACTTGTAGAACTGAAAATTGAAAAAGATGATACTCCGATGGTTTTTGAAGTAATTAATGATAGAGGAGTTGCTCTTAAACCATTTGAAATTTTAAAAGGAAAACTAGTCGGTGCTCTTGACAAAGATGATACTGAAAAGTACAGCCAAATTTGGGAAAATGCCATTACCCTATTAAGAGAGATCGAAGATGAATTTTTTATTGATTATTTAAAAGGTAAATTTATTTTTAAAAGAAGTGCTGATATTGAAAAATCAATTAACAATCAATATCACAGATATATCTTTGAAACAAATGACATTGCTAATAAACTAAAATTTCGCAAGAAAGATGAAAATCACATAAAAAATATCAAGTCATTTATAGAAAATGATTTAATGTACTATTCTGTATTATATTCGGAAATTCGAAAAAACAAATTTGAATATCTAAGTTATAATAATGACATAAATGATTTATCAGGACAATATCAAAATATTATTGCAGCCTGTGAAATTAAAGATACATATGAACAAGTTAAAGTTAAAACAATAGCCAAAGAAATTGATAGGCTATATATGCTTTTGAGATTAAATGGAATCTACAATAGTAATAATTATCAAGAAATTTCCTATCAATTAAATAAAAATTTGCAAAACATAGAAATCTCTGAATATAGACAGGTGTTTAATAATGTAATAGAACATCGAATAAAAGAGGCAAGAAGCATATCTAAGATATCTTCATTACTTGATTATGATAGGTTTAAAACAAGAGGATATGATAATATTGATCGAAGGCCATTAAGATATTTCTTTGCAAGAGTAGAAAAGTTTCTTTGTGAGAATATGGAAAAGGATATGGAGAGAAATGTTCATTACATTTCTACAAAAACTGGTCATAAAACAGGTTATCATATAGAACATATATTATCCCGAAACGAAGAGAATAAAAATTATTTTCATTCAGAAGATGAATTTGAAAATGAAAGAAACCGATTAGGAGGATTACTGCTTTTATATAATAAGGATAATATTGTTTCGAATAACGAGAAGTATTATTCAGGAAAGCGAATGACTTATACTAATGGGTTGGTTTGGGGACGAACATTGATTGATAGTTTTTATCATTCTTCAAATAAAAGATTTATTGATTTTAACAATGTATTTGAATCTGAAACGGGTATGAAATTTAAAGATTTTGAAAAATTTGATATTAATACTCTTGAATATAGGAGTAAATTATTATTTGAAATCGTAAAGAAAATATGGGTAATTGATAAAGAATAAAAGTAATAATTGTGTATATAAGTTATTGAGCAAGTAGTTATTAAATTGAAAAAACATGAATATAAGCATGTTTTATATAACCTAACAATATATAGGTAACATAATCAATTAACGTAATGATGAAAAAGAAAGGTAGTAAAATGCTATATAAATATAGAACATTAAAGAATTTTAAAAATTTTGTTGATATTATTTTGAAACAAAGATTATATGCAGCAAATTATAAAGACCTTAATGATCCAATGGAAGGACGATATTTGTATTCTAATACTCCTGCTTCTAGAAGGATTGTAAAAGCAATTAGAGGGCAAAAACAACCAATTCGCATAGTTAGTTTATCAAGAAATGATAATCATATGTTGATGTGGGCTCATTATGCAGATGGACATAGAGGTGTTGTTATAGGTGTAGAAGTTGATACTTCGTTGTATCGTGTAAGGAAAGTCAAATATAATAGAAATTTTTTACGATTAGAAACTTTTAATGATCTTCAACCATATATTATTGCAGAAAAGGTTTTGTTAAATAAAATTAATGTTTGGGAATACGAAGAAGAAGAAAGAATTCTAGTAAAAGATGGTAGTAAATTTATTTATGTAAAAGTAAGAGAAGTTATTGCTGGTAGTAGTATGAGTAATCAAGATTATGGGTTTTTAAGAGATTTAATTAAAATGATTGATTCATCTATTAAAGTAAGAAGAGCTAACGAATATATTGATAAGATTCATTGGTAGTATAATGATAGTTTAACTAATACGTTATCTAATAATATGTTCCTAAAGAGATATTATAAAATAAACTAAGGTTTTAGTTAATTGTTAATTAGTAGTTAAATATGTTTTCGCAGTCACATTAACGACCGTTTGTGTGACTTTTTTTATGCGTAGAAATACATTAAATAACAACTAAATATCGGTAACAAAAGCCGTAACAAAATTAAAGTACGCTAATCAATATTAGTATCATATGTGAAATTAAAAAAGTCCTAAATGGAACTATCCCATGTCAAGTTAACAGGTAAACCAAATTAGTTTATAAATATAATTATTTCTTTATATATTCATAGGTTGTTTTGTATGTGGTTTTATTAGTTTTTCTTCTAACAACAAGCCCATAGCGCTTTTGTTCTTTATTTGCAGTATAGCTATTAACTAAGTAAACGGTTGTTCCTTTGTCACCTTTCATCGATACTTTTATATCTTTATCTTCTAACTTAAAAGTGACAAACCAATCGTTATCTGTATTAAATTGTAATATATCAAACAGATGTTGGTATCCATCATCTTCTCCAATTTTTTCAACAGGGACTGTATCATATTCACAATGTAATTCTCCTTTACAATAGAAGAACCAGTCCATTGAATACTCACCCCATCCATGAACAGTAAAATCATCATATACTTTGTTTTCATCAAGAGTAAATGAACGCTCAAAATCAACAGCTTGATAAACACCTTTTGCTTTTGTTCTTATATGATTTTTTTCTTGATCAAATTCTAAGGTTGCTCCTTGAACTAAGCTCATTCTGAAATGATCACTTTGATCAATTGTAACTGTATTATGACATAATGTTTTTCGTTGCCATTCCACAAATAGTGAAGATGCGTACCCCCCATTACCAATATCGTATGAAACCACATCGCCATCAAATGCTAATTCAAAATTCATAGTATCAGGATGTCTGTGTAAGTGTGTTAATGCTCCATATTTGAAAAACAATTCTGTAGTTTTATTTCTAAGCATAGCTGTACATGACTTGTTATTATTAACTGTGCCAAATGAAGGTAAAGAAGCTATATTAGTAGAATGATTAAAGAGTAACCTTGTAAAACTTCCCACTGAAGAGTTATCTTGATAAAAGGATGAGCATAATTTTTTAAACAATTGATTATCATAAATAATTGAAGCATACTCATATTGAGCTTTATACATATCTATGGTTACTTTAGGGTGAGCATCGTTAGGGTTTGGTAATTGACGATTTGAAAACATCATCTTTAATGGATACTCATACATTTTTTCTACAGTATCATAGATGTATTGCATTTCTGGAATTTTAAAATCTACTACTTTACATAAATATAGAAGATAAGCTAATGGTTGAATAGTATAAAAATGATAATGCATAGAACCTTCATACCACATTCCATCTTCAGTTACACCTCTTTTTAATTGATCAAGAATACCAAATTGACCATAAAACCCTTTATCTATATGAGTCTTCTCATTAAAAAATACACCAATTAATGTTTGAGCACATTTTATCCAGACAGGGATGTTATAAATTCGACTTGCAAAAAAATCAAACATATCTGCTTCTTTAGAAAATAGATTTTCATAATAGTATGATAATTCGCTACTTGTAAACTGCTCCTTTACCATACTTAATCCTAAAATAATAAGTATCATAGAAACAGCATCATCTAAATGCTGGTTTTGAATTTTACCTTCAAAACGTTTTGCAATAGGATCACTTAATAAATCATCATAGTTTTTAGCATAAAAATTTAATACAGTTTTCATATGAGTAATATATTTAGGATTCTTTGTAATACTAAATGCAACAGCTGCATTATACACACTACTATTAGCTTTACCTCGATAGGTGTTATACCATACATTAGATAAAGTTTGTGAACTGTTTTTATGTCCACAAATAGAACAAATATGTGTTGTTTCATCTTTTATATTAAATTGTAAACGACCTTGGCATTTCTCACAGTTATAATGGTGGAACCAGCCAGTAACACGAGTTGCTTCATCATGATAATTATTAATAAACCAATCAAGATCGCTCATAGTTTGATCATATAATTCTTTTGCCCATGTTTCGGTTTTGATTTTTTCTGATATGATTTTCCAGTTTAATAATTGACTCATAAGTGTTCCTACTTTCTTTTCTAGTAATAAGTATACATGATATGGTAAAGATGAAAACTGTTTATTCTAATTCTTTAGAATAAAAATACATTATTATCATTATTTGTATAAATTTGTGGACATTAACTCCATATGTTACAATGTAACGGCAGTTACAATCAACTCGGAGATTTTATTATGAAATGGATACTTATTCAATATGAATTACCTAATGAGCCTAGCAAATATAGGGTATGGTTATGGCGCCGTTTAAAAAAACAAAATGCATATAAGCTACTTGATGGTTTATACTGTTTACCTTTAACAGATAGTTCCCTAGAACGGTTTAACTGGATATGTGTTGAAATAGAGAAAATGGGAGGAAAAGCCATGCTTTGGTCAGCAGATGCTTTACTTCCAGGACAAGAAGAAGAGATAATAAAACAAAAAATAAAAGTTGTAAAGAAACGTTATAAGTCATTACTTGACGAAATTGAAAAACTAAATAAAGAGAATATAACCATTAAACAAATTGAAGAATTATCGCGTAAATGGGCCGATATTAAATGGCATGATCCAAAAGATCATCCATTAGGTGAAACAATAAGAGAATTGCTTACTAATATGAAAATCGCGGCACGGAGGAAGTTAAAATGATATGGACTACTTGGGAGAATGTTGGTGTAGATAGAATGGCTTGCGCTTGGTTCATAAGACGTTATCTTGATGAAAAAGCGGAATTTAATTTTTTAGACTATGGAACAAAATCTAAGAACATTGAAAATACATTTGATATGCCAGGAGCATTATATAGTCACAGTAGGGGGCGATGCTCTTTTGCTGCCATTGTTAAAAAGAATCAAGATAAAGATATAATACTAAATATGATGGTTTTAATTGTTGATGGAGCAGATGAAGTTAGCGATAGTTTACCTCCACCTGAAAGTTACGGATTAGAAGCTCTTTGTGTTGGAACAAGATTATCTAGTAAAACTGATAAAGAAGCACTAGAAAAAGGTATACATTTATATGACGCGCTATTCTTATATATAAAGAAAAGAATAACTTGACTTTATTCTAATTAGTTCGTATACTAACTATCACAACTAATTAGAGGAGACAAAAGATGTTTTTTAAGAAAAATTATGAGTCGATTGATGCTAGTGAATTAAATGCATTATTATCGAAAAAAATCAATTTAATTGATGTTAGAGAAGTATATGAATTTAGAAGTGGACACATTAAAGGTTCAAAAAATATTCCAATGGTTGGAATGATTAATAATGCGTCACATTTTTTAAATAAAAAAGAAACCTACTATATTATCTGTTTATCAGGAGCCAGAAGTGCACAAGTGTGCCGTAGACTAGCAGAAAGCGAATACAAAGTTATTAATGTAAAAGGTGGTACTGGATATTTTGGGATGATGTATAAAGAGCATATTGCCTAAGGAGCGGTGTTATGGATTATCTTACCTGTTTATTAATTGACTGTGGTAAAAAAGCAAAAAGCAGTTTAACAAAGGAATTACAAAAATTAAATATGACTTGTAGACAAGCTTTAGTTCTTAGAGCTCTTGATCAAGTAGTGTTATCTGCTAAACAATTAACTAAACTAACAGCTATTGATAAAGCAACATTATCAGTGATGCTTAAAAAAATGTCAGATCATGGATTTGTAAATATTACTAGTAGTGATGAGGATAAACGAGAAAAACACTATGAATTAACAAATAAAGGACAGAAGATATTACCACAAGTTACAATTATAGAAGATCAATTTAAAA
>JAUUZV010000187.1 GCA_030592085.1 Clostridia bacterium
AATAGAAGATTAGTGAGGTAAGCTATGAATAAAGTAATATTAATGGGTAGATTAACAAAAGATCCAGAATTGCGTTATACTAGTGCAAATAATATTCCAGTAGCATCCTTTACCTTAGCAGTAAATAGAAGATTTCAAAAACAGGGTGAAGAAAGAAAAGCGGATTTCATTCAATGCACAGCATGGAATAAAACAGCTGAATTTTGCAAGAACTACTACAAAAAAGGGCAACAAGTAGCTATTACTGGTAGAATTCAAACAAGAACATGGGATGATGAACAAGGAAAAAGACATTATGCCACTGATGTTGTTATTGATGAAGCGTATTTTGCAGATAGTAAAAGAGAAGGAAGTCCAAACACTTTCCAAAACGACCCGCCATCACAGGTACCAAAGCAAAATGATTTTGTTACCATAGAAGATGATGACGATGATCTTCCATTCTAATATAGAATTGAAAGGAGAAAAACATGTCTGAAAGAGGAAATTTTAAATACAGAAAACCTAGAAGAAAAGTATGTCAATTTTGCCAAGACAAAGTTGAAACAATTGATTATAAAGACACAGCACGTTTAAAAAGATTAGTATCTGAAAGTGCTAAAATCTTACCAAGAAGAGTTACAGGTACATGTGCTAAACATCAGCGTGAATTAACAACCGCAATTAAGAGAGCTAGACAGATTGCTTTGTTACCATTTACAGCAGAATAATTATTAGAAGAGCTTAGCTCTTCTTTTTTTTATCTATCTTTATTTAGACTAATAAAAATGATATAATATAAATTCAATAAATGTATGGAGAATTATAATGAAAGTAATACTGTTAGAAGATGTAAAAGGGCTAGGTAAAAAAAATGAAATGGCCAATGCTAGCACAGGCTATGCTAAGAATTTTTTATTAAAAAGAAATTTAGCAATTGAAGCTACACCAGAAAATATAAATATTATGAAAACTAGACAGGCTTCTCTTAAATTACAAAAAGATTATGAGATAACTGGTGCAACTGAAATAAAGGAAGCAATTGACGGCAAAAGTATTGTTTTAAAAGCACCATCTGGTGAAAACGGCAAACTATTTGGTTCAATTACAACAAAAGACATTGCTGACAAACTAAAAGCTGATTACAAGGTTATTGTTGATAAAAAGAAAATTGTTTTAAAAGAACATATAAAAAGTATTGGCGATCATGAAATTCAAGTAAAAATCTATGCAGGTATAAGTGCTAAGATTATTGTGAGTGTTGTTGGAGAGTAAAATGGATAAAGCGCTAAAGGGAAGAATTCCTCCAAATAGTGTAGAAGCAGAGCAATGTGTAATTGGTAGTATGTTATTAGACCAAGATGCAATTGCAGAAGTTTTTTCGGTTATTAAATCAGAGGACTATTATCGTAATGAGCACAGATTGATTCATGATGCAATTGAAGCTATTTTTTCATCAGGTCGAACACCTGATATTGTTACTGTTAGTGAATGGTTAAAAAAAGATGGTAGTTTTGACAAGGTTGGAGGATTAGATTACTTAGCTAAATTAGCAGAAACGCCTCCTTCTACTGCTTCAGCTAGGCATTATGCAGAAATAGTTGAAGAAAAAGCTTTACTAAGAACATTAATAAAAGGCTCAATGGAAATTGTTGAAAAGGGTTACAATAACCAAGACGATGCTAAAATGGTGTTAAATCTAGCTCAGCAAAACATATTTGATGTAGTTAAGAATAAAGATGAAAAAGGTATTACGCATGTTTCAGATGTATTAAGTTATACCTTAAAAGAAATTACTAAAAGATATAAAGATGGTGGGTTAATGCCAGGATTAAAAACACATTTTACTGAATTAGATAAAGTTACAGGTGGATTGGCAAACTCTGATCTTATTTTAATTGCAGCAAGACCATCAATGGGTAAATCAGCTTTAGCTGTTAACTTAGGTCAAAATGTAGCAATAAAAGAAGGAAAGTGTGTGGCTATCTTTTCCCTTGAAATGTCAAAAGAACAATTAGTTAATAGGATTTTAGCAAGTGAAGCTAGTATTCCTAATGATAAATTACGTAAAGGTGACATTACACCTGATGATATTAAGAAATTAGCCATGTTATCAGGAGAAATTTCACAATCAAATTTATATATTGATGATACTGCAGGAATAACTACAGCAGAGATTAGAGCAAAATGCCGTAGATTAAAAATCCAGAATAAATTAGATTTAGTTATAATCGATTATCTTCAATTAATACAGGGTTCGAAAAAAAATGAAAACCGAACACAAGAAGTTAGTGAAATTTCTAGAAATCTAAAAATTATGGCTAAAGACTTACAAATTCCTGTTATTGCACTATCCCAACTATCAAGGGGACCAGAATCACGTAGTGATAAACGACCTATGTTAAGTGACTTAAGAGAATCAGGAGCTATTGAACAAGATGCAGATATTGTTATGTTTATCTACAGAGATGAATATTACTATCCTGAAACTGAGAAACCTAACATTGCTGAAATTATTATTTCAAAAAATAGAAATGGTGCATGTAAAACAATAGAATTGAGATGGTTTGATGAATTTACACGTTTTTCAAATCTTCAATCTGGATAAACATGGAAAAATTAGTAAAAGCATATATTTTAAAATATAACATGATAGAAAAAGGTGACACAATTTGGGTTGCCTTATCAGGTGGTTCTGATTCTGTATGTTTATTACATGTTTTACAAAAACTTAGTAAAGAATTGGAAGTATCCATAAAAGCTATTCACATTAATCATCAAATCAGACCAAAGGAAGCTAAAAACGATCAGTTTTTTTGTGAAGAGTTATGTAAAAAACTTGATATACCTTTTATTTTTAAGAGTATTAACGTTAAAGACTATCAAAAGAAACATAAAATGACCCTAGAACAAGCGGGTAGGAATGTACGGTATGAAATATTTTCTTTGCTAGATGGGAAAGTAGCCCTTGGTCATCATCAAGAGGATCAGGTTGAAACAATTATAATGAACTTATTACGCGGAACATCAGGTGATGGTCTTGTGGGAATTAAACCTGTAAATGGGAAATATATTAGACCACTATTAGATACTAAGAAAAAAGATATATTGGTATATCTTAATAAGCATAACTTAACTTACCAAACTGATTCAACTAATCTAGATAATCAATTTAGTAGAAACGCCATTAGAAATCGTGTACTTCCATTATTAGATGAAGTAATGAAAAAAGATGTTAAATCAAATATCTTAAAATTAAGTGAATTAATTTCTAATGATATGGACTACCTTAATCAACAAGCATCTAAAGAAGCTAAGAAGATACTTGTTAAGAATAATAATTTAGTGCTTATTGACAATAATAAATTATCAATACTTAATAAAGCTATTTCATCAAGAGTATTAAGACAAGCTATAATCCTGTTTAAAGGAAATGTTATTGATGTTGAAGCTATTCATATTGAACAGTTACTTAAAATTTGTCATGAGAACCAAACTGGAAAAGGGATGGATTTACCAGGGCAAGTTAGTGTTTTAGTGCAATTTGGATACACATATATTTATACACCAAAAGATATAAAGAAAATTGATTATGAACTAACAATTCCTGGAGAAGTATATATAAAAGAAAAAAATCTATTTTACAGCGCAACTATTTGTGAAGATTATAATATTGAAAAAAATGAAAGTAACAGTTATTGTTTTTTCTACAATAATATTAAAGAGTCACTTCATATTAGAAGTAGACAAGATGGCGATTTAATTTATCCTGCAAAGGGGAACGGGCATAAAAAGCTTAAAAAGTATTATATAGACAAGAAAATCGACAGGTTCAAAAGAAATGATTTATTGCTAATAACAAAGGGTAATAATATACTATATATTCAAGACCACGAATATGGTAAAGAGTACTTGCCTCAAAAAGGGAAGAAATACTTAAAAATTACAGTAGAAGAAAGGTAATCATATGCTAGAGAATATTAAAGAAACACTTATTAACGAAGAGCAATTACGTGAAATGGTACAAAAACTTGGGAAACAGATTTCATTAGATTATGAAGGTAAAGAATTAGTATTAATCGGCGTCATGAAGGGAAGTTTGATATTTATGGCTGATTTACTTAGGGAAATTACCATACCCGTTGAATTTGGTACCATTACTGCTTCTAGCTATGGAGCTTCAACTGTGACAAGTGGAGAAGTTAAAATTGTTAATGATATTGATGTGGATATTGAGAATAAAGAAGTGTTACTGATTGAAGATTTAATAGACACAGGACACACCTTGAAATTTCTTCAAGATTTTCTATCATTAAGTAATCCAAAAAGCATTAAAATATGTGTTGCATTTGATAAACCTGCAAGAAGAGAGAAACATGTTGAAATTGATTACAAAGGATTAGATATACCAGATGAATTTATTGTAGGATATGGATTAGACTTTGATGAGAAATATCGAAACCTTCCAGCAGTATGTATTTTAAAAGAAGAAGCATATAGTAATTAATATTGAAATGAATAAGTACTTGTGTTAACATTAGTAAAGGTCAAAATAGGAGGAAACTATTGAAAAAATTTAAGAACTTAAGCTTTTATATTATATTGTTTGTTATATTCTTAATTGTAGTATCATTTTTAACAACAAGTGATCCAACTCCCACATTGCCATATTCACAATTTATGGAACAATTACAAATGGGGAATGTGAGCGAAATTACAATTGATGAGTACGATGCAACAATTATTTTATATAATCCCATATTAGATGGAAATACAGATTTTATTGTAGTCTATGGAGATGAAGCATTACTAGAAGTACAATTAATAACAGCTAGTGCTGCTATTACAAATTTAGTTATTGATTTCGTACCTTAT
>JAUUZV010000023.1 GCA_030592085.1 Clostridia bacterium
ATCACCATAAACTATTTGACCTACTAAAGTTAGTTTATTATTATCTAATGATGTTGTACTCTCGTCCATTTTGTATTCAAAGAAAACAACCTGATTGACTTGATCTATTTCTTGAATTTTAGAAATAACATCTTCTACATTTTTATCTGAATTATCAACTACTGAAAAATCCCCAATATTTTGTCCAAGCAAATGACTTGCAAGATAATCTGAAGTTGTCATCGTGCTTCCAACGTTTAAGATAACTAGTGCCACATAAATTAGCATAGCAATTAAAAATGTAGTGGAAATAGTTTTGCGTTTATTCGCAAATAATTGTTTTATAGCTAAAAGCATACTAAGCGGTACTTTTTTTGTACCCGTTATAGATATACGGTTATTTGAAACCTTTCTTTCTGGCATTCCATATTTAATTGCTTGTACAGGTTTAACTTTATTGGTTTTACGTGTTGCAATATATGAAAACAAGAAAACTAGAGAAACTACAGTAACCATTGTCAAAAGTAAATAGATATCAATAGTTGTTTTAAGACCAACCTGTATATCATAACTTATACCAGCATTAATGATGTTACGAAGAGGTAGTCCAATAAAGGTACCAATTAGGGCTGAGATCAAACCAATAAAACAGAAGAACGTAATTATACTATATCTAATCTGTTTATTTGTGTAACCAATAACTTTCTTTACACCGATTTCTTTGTATTGTTGAAGTATTAAATTTGTAACTGTACTTCTTATTACAAATATAACAATTATAAAAATCATAACTGATAGAGCTAATAAAATAGAAGCAATAAGCCCGTGTATTATATTATATGAGGATTGAACAACGTCATAACTAACAAATAGAGGACCTGTTAAAGTATCTAACTCTTTAGTATAAGTATCATATAAAGCGGTGTCATTAACCTGTAAAATATCATGGTATTTTATTGAAACTATTGTCATATCATTAATGATTCCATTTTCTTGAAAGTAACCAGGTGCAATAAAGCAGCGATTAGGATTTATAAAAGGAGTACTAAAATGAGGATCTACTACCATACCAGATACTTCAAAACTATGAATTTCATCCTCATATCTAAAACTTATAATATCACCAATTTCAATGTCTCTATTTGAAGCAAAATTATAGTTTATTAGTATTTCGTTACCAGTAGGTACCTTACCAAGTGTTTTCTCATTTTCATAAAGAAGATCTAGTTTTGAATCTTCTATGTATTCTGTAAATAATAGTGGTTCAGTTTCAGTTTTATCATTTAATTCAAATGTTCCATTAATCATAAGTGATTCATAAGAAATAACTTCTTTTACTTCTTCTCTACTTTTCCACCAATCAATTGTTTCTATAATGTCATTACCATCTTTAGGTAAAAGAATTAGACTTTCTGTGGCGTTTGCTCTATCAAACATAGTCTGAAATGGGCTAGTTTGATTAACCATTGAAAGACCCATATAAAGCATAGTTGATATTAGCATCATAACTATTCCAATAAGTAAGCTTTGCACTTTTCTTCTGCGAAAAACAGAAAAGGCTGTTTTTAAAATAATAAACATGTTACCATCCTCTTTTCATTATAAAATCAAAGACTTGCTTTTCACGATCTTTAATATCTTCTACTTCAAATTGGTCAAATTCAAGTATGCCGTCGATTTTACCATCTTTAATGTAAAGTAATCTATTTGCACGTGAAGCTGCAGCTATATCATGTGTTACCATAAGTATTGATTGACCTTTTTCATGAACTCCGGTTAAGAGATCAAGAACAGCTTTACTTTGAGTTGCATTTAAAGCACCTGTTGGCTCATCTGCAAAAAGCACATTTGGTTTATTAATTAAACTTCTTATTATTGCTACTCTTTGTTTTTGTCCTCCAGATAATTGTGAAGGATATTTATTCTTATGATCTAACATGTTTACTTCTTCAAGTAATATATCTGTTCGATCATTGACTTCTTTTCGGTTTTTAGAAACTAAATATCCTGGCATTGCAATGTTTTCAAAAACAGTAAAATCTTCTAAAAGATTAGCTTCTTGAAAAACAAAGCCAATATCATTTCTTCTGATTTTTGCCATTTTTTTCTCTTTTAACTTATCAATGCGTGAATCCATTAAATTTATTTCACCAGCTGTAATAGTATCAATACCACTTAACATATACAGTAAAGTAGATTTCCCTGCACCTGATGTACCCATGATTACTGTAAAATCACCATTATAGATTTCCACATCTAAGTTTCTTATTACATTAGTTGCTACTTGTCCATTTGCAAATGTCTTACATAATCCTTTTCCTTCTAATACTGTTGATTTCATTTTTATATTTTCTCCTTTTTTATATCATCTTTATGCAAGCATAATACCAAACAGTTTACGTTTAAGTCCTTAACTGTTTATTAACTGTTTATTATTTTTTATATTTCAGACTTAACTAGCTTTAAAATTTTTTTATTGATAGTTAATTTTGACAGCGTGAAGGAAGGAACATTATAATAAATGTAACTTAGTGAAAGAAACAAATATCAAATAAACTTTTTAGGAAAAGAGAATTGGTTATGGAATTAAATGAAATAGAACAAAAAACGAGAAAAAGGCTTGGTATTCCTAAAGAAGCAAAAAAAGTCTTAATATTTTCAGAATCTAGTCATTGGGATCCTAATTGGTTAAAAAAAGCAGAAGAGTATTTTAATCAGTTTGTTTGCAATAATCTTAACCAGGCAATAATTGAATTAAAAAAAGAACCAAGGAGGATTTACTCAATCGAGTGTATTTTTTTCTTAAGAATGTTTTGGGAAAAATATCCAGAAAAACAAGAAATTCTTCGTGATTTAATTAATAAAAAACAAATACGTATAACAAATATTGGTGTTACTACTGCTGATACAATATTACCAAGTACAGAAGCAATACTACGTGATTTTCTAGTAGGGCAGGAATGGCTACGAATAAATAAAATTGAACAAGAACCTAAATTAGCATATTTTGCAGATAGTTTTGGCTGTACACCAGCACTTCCTTCAATTTTAAAAGCTACTGGTTTTAAATATACAACCCTAACACGTGTTGATGGTATGTATTTTATGGGTTGTGATTTAGAACCACAAAAAAATTTCCCCAGACCAAACTCAACAGCTGAAAAATTATTAAAGAAAGAAAAAAGCTTAGACTTTGTTTGGAAAGACATGAACGGGGCTCAAGTATTATGTCACTGGAATGCTTTTTCATATGGACAGGGAGATATGCTTGCTTATATAGGCGTAACCCGTGTTTATCTTTTTAGAATTGCACTTTCATTTAGAAGTAATCGTCATATAGCAAAAAGAGTTAAACAGTATGTTAAAAAGCTTTATAAATATAGTAAAACACCATATATGCTTTGTCCCATAGGATTTGATTTTGTTGAACCAATACCTGATCTTATTATGTTATTAGATAGATACAATCAAAAATATTATAAGAAAACAGGAATATGGGTAGTTAATGCGGGAATGGAAGATTACTTTGAGTTAATTTCGCATTATCAAGACAAGTTACCAAAACTAGAAATTGATCCAAACCCTTATTGGACTGGTTTTTATACTTCTCGTCCTTTATTAAAAAAACAATGTAAAAATCTTGTTGATAAACTTATATTAACTGAAAAACTTTCTTTTTTACCTGGTAATAGTGATATAAATAAAAAGATAAACTCTAAACTTAAAGAACCTTGGTGGCAAGCTGTTACTTCTAACCATCATGATTTTATTACAGGAACTTCTCCAGATAAAGTAGTAGAAGAGGAGCAAATGTATGAAGTTGTAAAAGCCACTAATTCAGTAGATTTGATTTTAAAACAAATTAAAATAAACAATTTTTTAACAGAGAAGGAACAAAAAAAAGACAATTCAATGATAGTAAATCAAAAAAGTGCAAAAATTTATATAAAGACAAAGTTTTTTGAAATTGAGTTGTCAAAAAAGTTTGGTACAATATTAAGTATCAAGAATATTGCAAATAAAACAATTTGGATAAATGATATTTCAAATAATCTTATAAGTTATCGTGATTCTGGCGGATTATGGCGTATGGGCTTTGAATTTATTGGAGGAATATGGAAAGAATCAAAAACTGTTAAACCTCATATATTGGAAACACAATTAATAGAACATAATATTGGTGTAGAGATTATTAATATTGTAAATTTAAGCGGAGAGATAATTAGGCAGAAAATGTTTTTTGTTAATGAGTCTCCTGTTATTTATTGTAGGATTGAAGGAAAAGCGGCAAAAGGACATTCTATTATTGTTCGTTTAAAGACGAATATATTTACAAACCAAATGCATATGGATACAACAGGAGGAATTATAAAACGTCCAATAAAACGTATATATAATCCAACATTTTGGTCGTTTCAAAGTTTTACTCATTTAAAAGATGAAAAGAGTAAAAAAGGATTTGCAATTCTTCAACCTATACCTGGAGCAATATCCTATCAAGAGGGCGGAGTGGTAGAAATTGTGGCATTGCGTAATGCTACACAAGAAAAAATATTTGGTTTAATAAGTATTCCTGGTAATCCTGTAAAAGGACATGAAAAAGAAAAAAACATATTTGAGTATTCTTTATTATTTACTAACAAAGGAGACTGGAAAGAGAACAATATCAATAATATTTCAAAAACTCGCACAACAAATCCGTGGGTAAATAAAAAAGACATATATTTAAATGATTTAGCAAACTCTATTTTTACAACTAATTCACCAAAAGCTTATATAACGGCAGTTAAACCAGCCTCACGAGGAAAAGGAATAATTATACGAATTAACACACTTGAATTAATGGATAAACCTATAAAAATTATTATTAACCATTATAAAATGAGTAAAGCTTTTCTATGCGATGTGAGAGAACGTGATTTATCTCAGTTAGACATTAAAAATGGTATAGTTGTATTAAAAATGCCAGGAACAATAGCAACAATAAGGTTAATAGAATGAAAAAAGAAAGGAGTACTTTATGAGTGTTGTAAGAAAAGCTACAGAGAAAGATAGTATTAAATATGCTGAATTAATATTAATAACAGCACCATATTTTCCATTTCTTTTTGGCGAGAATATAAAACAAGTTTTACAAGAGTTGTTTTTATCAACCAATAATTTATTTAGCTTAAAAAATGTATTTACTATTGAGATTAATAAAGAACTTGCAGGAATACTTTTAGGATATGCTTGGAAAACAAAAAAACAAAGCAACCTAAATACAGGAATATTATTATTTAAAAAAGTTGGAATAAATTTATTAAATAACATAGTACCTTTGCTTAAATTTAATTCATCGGTAGGACAATTGGATAAAGGAGAGTATTATATTAGTAATATTGCAATATATCCTAAATTTAGGGGAAAAGGACTAGGAAAAGAATTAATAAAAAAAGCAGAAGAAGAAGCAAAAAGAAAAGAAGCTGAAAAAGTGGTTTTAGATGTTGAAAAAGAGAACATTGTGGCTATAAAGTTCTATACAAAATTAGGATATAAAAAAGTTAAAGAATTTAGAGTTTATCTAGAAAAAGAAAAGGTATTAAATTTTTATAGAATGATAAAAGAGATATAAATAAGAGGAGTATAAAATGACAAGCAAACAAAAAGTATATGATGCATTAAATTTTAAAGAAAATTCCATAGTTCCACGATTTGTGTGGTATAGCAGTAAAACAAAAGAAAAACTTGAAAAACTGTATAACTTAAATGGCGTGGAACTTGATATTTATATGGGTAACGATATTTTACAAACATGGCTTTCCATAAACGGAGAAATGGAAAGAGAAGTAGAGGATAATACTATTTTTATCGATGAATGGGGAATAACATGGAAACGTTCTGGAACGCATAACATGGTTATAAAACACCCCTTAAAAAATGCAGACTATAAAGGGATAGAAAAACATACTCTACCTAATCCAATTGATCCAAAACGATATGAAAACTTGGAATATTTAATAAAAGAATATGGAAATGAATATTTTATAGGAGCAGATATATCTGGTACAATTTTTGAACCAGCATATCACCTTATGGACATGGAAGATTTGCTTATAAGCATAGCATATGAGGAAGAAAAGGTTGATTTGTTGTTTGATAGAATTACAGAGTTTTCTTTAACTGTTGCAAAAGAAGCCATTAAAAGGGGTGCTGATTGGATATGGTTAGGTGATGATTTAGGGACACAAGCTGGAATGATTATGTCGCCAGATAAGTGGAGATATTATTTAAAACCACGAATGGCGAGAATAATAAATGAAATTAGAAAAGTAAAAAGTGATATGGTAATAGCTTATCACTCTTGTGGAAGTATTGTTGACATAATACCAGATTTAATTGAAATAGGAATTAACGTACTAAATCCTATTCAACCCAAAGCCTTAAATATGGATATTTATGAAATAAAAAGAAAATATGGAAAAGATATTACATTAATGGGAAATATAGACACACAAAATCTTATGAAAGAGGCTACACCTAATGAAGTAAAAAGAGAAACCAGAAAACTGATTGATGCTTTGAGTATAGAAGGTGGATATATTTTTGCAGCTTCTCATACGATACAACCAGATGTACCAATTGAAAATATTTTGGCAATGATTAGTGAATTAAACGAAGAATAGGATACAAGACAGAAAAAAATGGAGTGATCTTATGAGAAATCTTTCTGGCAGAGAGAGACTAACACGATTATTTGAAAATAAACCAATTGATAGAGTTCCAATTTGGTTATTAACTCCTGTTCGTCCAATTGGCTGTTATGTAGATATTCGTAATATTGAATGTTATAAACCTCTTTTACCTTATATTGATAAATATTGTGTACAGCTGGACCGTTGGTATCTAGACAAAGGTTTTTGTTATAATGCACATCCAGACATAAAACAAGGATACGAAGAAGTACAGGAAGGAAATGAATTTATAAAGAGAAGTTGGGTCAAATTAGGGGATAAAATTACTCTTACAAAAGAAATAAGAAGAGGGCCAAATGGACCGACTATAAAACACATGGTAGAAGATCCTGCAATATTAGATATTATTTTAGATTTTCCTTATGTTCCTGCAAAACCAAATTATACTAATTATAAAAAGGATCTTGAAAAGCTAGGAGATAAAGGTCTTAATATGCCTTGTCAAGGCGATCCACTATCTCCTCTATACTCTTTGTGTAATGTAGCAGATTTTGCCATGTGGACAATTCTAGAAAAGAAAAGGATTAAAAGATTCTTAGATGAAATGAATAGACGATGTTTAGAACATTATAAACATATATTAGAACAAGGAATAGGTGATGTTTTCTTTATAGTAGGAACAGAGTTTGCAGGACCACCGTTAGTTTCTCCAACACAATTCAATGAATTATCCGCTAAATATGTAAAAGGAATAATTGACTTAATAAAATCATATGGAAAACATTCTATAATTCATTATCATGGAAATATTAAGAACATATTAGATGGTATGAATTATATTAACCCAGATGCAATTCATACCATCGAGGAACCACCAATTGGAAATTGTCCACTACCAGTAGCAAGAAAAGCTTTACCAAATACTATATTAATAGGGTCTCTACAATATGATGAATTATATAGATTGTCAAAAAAAGAAATGAATCAACAAGTTAAGAGAATGATAAAAGAAGGAACAACGAGAGGAGGAAGATTTATACTTTCCACAACCGCAGGCCCATATGAAGAATTTATGTCAGAAAAAGCTATTAATAACTATATTAATTTTGTTAATGCAGGATTACTCTATGGAAAATACTAGAGAATAATAAGAGACCTCCAAATGCTTTGCAAGTGGAGGTCTCTTTTTGATTGTTATAAATCAATATTAGTCATATAGAAGTTGAGCAATGTCAGGCTCTTCCATATTACTTGCATCATACCATTTTGCACCAGTATCAATATCAGCTACAGCTTCGCCATTAGCAGCTTTTACAGCTAATGCAACAGCTTGATAACCAATTTGGAAAGGATCTTGTGTGATTGAACCTAAGAACAATCCACTTGATACAGCTGCTTTTTGTCCAGCACCTGCGTCAAATCCAACAACTTGTACGCCTTCAGGAAGGACAGAACCTGCATTTAATGCAGCTAGTACTCCGTTAACAGCGCCTTCGTTTGATAGAAATACTCCAAGTAAATTAGAAGCACTTAATACACCGGTAGCAGCATTTGTCATATCAGTAATGTCAGGAGTAGCACCTACAACAACTGTAATGTTTACAGCTGAAGTAGCGGCGTCGCCTTTATTAGCTGCTGCATAATCACCAGTTACTGATGCAGTTAAACCAGCACCTACTACTAAGTCATACATTCTACTTGTAAATCCAATTGTTCTACCTGTAACTGAAGCACTTGTAGCATCTTGAGATAATACAGTGATTGTAACAGGTGAAGCAACTGTTGCTGCTGCAACTTTTGCTTCTATAGCTTCGTACATTTTTTCAGCACCAAGGCCAGCAGCGTTTTCATTATCAGTTGAAGCGTTTGCAGAGATTTGTCCAGCTGGAGCATTAGGAACACCTGAGTCAAAACCAATTACTGGGATACCCTTATCTGCGGCTTCTTGTAATTGAGATAGAACAGATTCTGTACTAAGCGCAGCTAAGCAAATTGCCAATGGATCTTTTGCTAATTCTGCATTTAACATGTCAACCTGAGTACTAATAGCACTTTCTCCTTCAGGACCTGTGAAATAAATTTCAACATCTAAATCAATAGCAGCCTGCTCAGAACCTAATTTTACAACTTGCCAAAACTGATGTTGGAATCCTTTTGCGATAACTGAGATATACTGATCTTCATCTTCTTCAGTTGTTGCACATCCTGCAAAAACTAAACTAATTAGAGTTACTATTAATAGCAAACTCAACCATTTTGAACTTTTTTTAAATTTCATGATATATTCCTCCTATAATATTTATAAGCACGAATGCTTAGATAACTTATTTAAGTTTTACTTTGCTTGCTCTTTTATTTCTATATACATCTATTAATACAGCACCAATTACAACTAGTCCTGTAAAAAAGACTTGATAAGGGGCAGGTAGATTTATAGAGATTAAACCATTTTTCAAAACACTCATTATAAATACACCAATCATGGTACCAGTTAGGGAACCAATTCCTCCTGCTAAAGAGGTACCACCAATAACAACGGCCGCAATAGCTTGTAATTCAATTCCATTACCAGTATTAGGAATTACTACAATATATGTAGCAGCATAGAAGATTGAACCAATTCCTACACTTAAACCACTGATAACATAAGCAAGAGTTTTCCAAAGATCAACTTTAATTCCTGATAATCTAACAGCTTCTTCGTTATTTCCAATTGCAAAGATATATCGTCCGATTTTAGTTTTATTTAAAATAATAAAAGTAATTATGAAAAAGGCCAATAAGTAAAATGCACCTAAAGGGACACCATTTGCAGATTTAAAAAAAGTTCTAATAAACCAGCCATCAGGTTCTAAAATAGTTGGGAAATATTTAGATGAAGTTCCTGTTATAATTGAACCAAAACCTAAACAACCCATCATGGTTCCTAACGTTGCAATAAATGGAGGTAGTTTTAATTTTGTTACCATTAATCCATTAAGTAAACCAACAAAAGTAGCAAACAGAACCATTATAACCATACATAACCATAGTGGAAATCCTGCGTCCCTATATAACTCTCCACCAATTAAGGCAGAAGCCATCATTAAAGCACCCAAAGATAAATCAATACCACCTGATATAATAACAAATGTAGCACCAAGCGCTAAGAAACCAACATAATATGAAGATGCTAAAATATTAAGAGTTGTAGCTGATGAGGTAAAATTCTTACCTGTGAAAGCAAAAAACAGATAAATTAAAATTAATGCTGAAAAAGCAAATAATTTTTGCATACCACCTTTTTTTATAAGTTTAAACATACCTATCTCCAATCTATTGTTGTGTAGCGTATTCCATAATTGTTGTTTGGTTTATATCGTCTAACTTAAGAGTTGCTGTATGAGTTCCTTCACACATAACAAGAACTCTATCACTCATTCGTATTAATTCTGGCAATTCAGATGAAATCATAATAATAGATTTACCAGTTTTAGCTAAATTATTCATTAATTTATAGACTTCACTTTTTGCACCAACATCAATTCCTCTTGTTGGTTCATCAAATATCAAAATATCACAATTTTTTAATAACCATTTTGCAATAATAACTTTTTGCTGGTTTCCTCCTGATAGACTTTTAACAAGTCTCTTTTCAGAGGGGGTCTTAATGTTTATTTTTTCTATGTATTCTTTAGTAACTTCTTTAATTTTACTTTCATTAATGAAAATACCAGAAATATAATCAGTTAATTTTGGTAATACAATGTTATTAGAAACACTCATACCAAGAACTAAACCATACCGCTTTCGATCTTCTGACAAATATCCAATCCCTTGTTTTACAGCGTGAAAAGGACTATTTATATTAACTTTTTTTCCATGAATAAAAAGTTCCCCAGATGTTTTTTTATCTGCACCAAATATCAATCGTGCAAGTTCTGTTCGTCCTGCACCTATCAAACCTGCAAAACCTAATATTTCACCTTTATATAAATCAAAAGACACATTATTTACATCTTTAGAACTAAAATTCTTTACACATAGAATTGGCTTTTGTCCTTCAATAACAGTGGAAACTTTTTTTCTCTCTTCATAAATTACACGACCAACCATCATTTGAATTATTTGCTCAATTTTTGCTTTTTCAGAAGATAAGGTACCAATATATTCACCATCTCTCATAATCGTTACTCTATCTGAAATTCTTTTTATTTCATTCATACGATGTGAGATGTAAATCATACTTACACCAGTTTTCTTTAGTTCTTTCATTATTTTGAAAAGCTGATTAATTTCTTTTTCTGTTAAAGTAGCGCTAGGTTCATCAAAAACGATTATTTTTGCATCATGAGAGATTGCTTTAGCAATTTCAATAATTTGTTGAAGACTAACGGATAAATTTCCCACTATTTCTTCGGGGTCAATATGAAAATTTAATTGTTCAAACAGTTCTTTAGTTTTCTTATTTATTGAAGTATCATTTAAAAATATATTATCGCTTTCGCGGCCAATAAAAATATTTTGTGCAACAGTTAAATTATCCATAAGATTTAATTCTTGATGAACCATTGATATTCCAGCTTCTTGAGCTTGTTTAGGGGATTTAAAATGTGCTTTTTTATCTTCAAGAAAGATATCACCAGAATCATAAGGAATGCTTCCTGTTAAAATATTCATTATAGTTGATTTTCCAGCACCATTTTCACCTACAAGTGCATGAATTTCTCCTTTTTCTAAAGAAAAAGTACACTTTTTTAAAGCGTGAACACCTGGAAACGATTTTTCAATATCTTTCATGGTAAGAAGTAAATTACTCATTCATGATCCCTTCAACTATTGATTGCTTTTGCAAACAATCTAAGTTTATATGTATTTTTAAATCAAATACATGGGAAAAACAATAATAAATTTGTGAATTTCATTAAAAATTTTAGAATATATGAAAAATTATTGCTATTAAAAGACTAATCAACAAAGGGGAAAACAAGTTTTTGATTTTCAGGCAAATACATGTTTTCTTTATTAATCACTTTAAAATCTGTTTTAATAGTTTTAGGAACTGATTCATTATTTAAAGCTGCTATTGCATATTTTACACCTAAATACCCCATGCTAAATGGATTTTGTACAACTAGAGATTGAATAACATCTTTTTCTAAAAAGGAAATTTCTTCTGGAGTACTGTCAAAACCAATTATTAAAACATCACCTTCTTTTGATTCTCCTACAACTCCTCTAGCGACACCAACAGTTGCATAAGCATTAAGACATACAAAAGTATCCAATTGAGGGTATTTCTTAATCAAGGCTAAAGTCATTTGTGTTGCAATTTGTTCATCTGAATTACAATAAACAGTTTCAAGAATTGTAATACCAGGATAATCATCTAATAAACTTAATAGTCCACTTTCTCTTTCTGTTGCTGAAGCAGCTCCTTTTACAAAGTTTACTATAACAATATTACTAGAATTACCAACAACAGATATTAGCGATTCTCCTAGTTTTCTACCCCCATCTACATTATCAGTTCCAATAAAACTGTCCATGTTAGCAGAATCAATATTTGAATCAATAATGATAACTGGAATATTTGCATCTTTCGCCTTTTCTGCTACAGGAACTAGGCGAATAAAATCACTTGCTGCTAAAACTAAAGCATCTACATTATTATTGATTGCAGCTTCAACCATTCTAATTTGACCATCAATATCTTCTTCATCAGTTGGCCCATCAAAATCTATGGTAACATTAAATTCTTTTCCAGCAGCTTCGGCACCCATTTTTACAACTGCCCAAAAATCGTGATCACTTTTTTTAACAATTACTTTAATGATATATTCATTTTCACGAGTAGATAAAGTGTTTTTTGTACAACTTACCAATGAAAAAACTAATAAGCTCGTGAGAAAAAGTATGATGATTTTTTTTAGTGTATTCATAAAAACCTCTATTCTTCAACTAATGGTATTTTAATAAAGATGGTAGTGCCTACTTCAAATTCACTATTAATTTCAATACCATAATCATTACCATAACTAAGCTTTAATCGCTCATTAACATTTTTAATTCCAACTCCAGAAGAGTGACGACTTGTAGATTCTTGGTTCATAACTTTTTTCAAGTTATCTTGGCTAATTCCATACCCATTATCTGTAATAACAAATAAAACAAAGGTTTCTTTTTTAACTACCTTAATTGAAATAACTCCATGTTCTTGAATTTTGTTTATTCCATGGTATATTGCATTTTCAATTATAGGTTGAAGAATTAATTTTACTGTTTTGTATTTACATAAGTTATTAGGTAAATCTATTGTAAAATCAAATTTCTTTTTATAACGTATTTTTTGGATAATTAAATAACTACGTGCATGCTCAATTTCGTCACATATACTAATGGTTTCACTTCCCTTACTTAAGCTAATTCTAAAGAGTTTAGCAAGAGCAGCTGTCATTTCAGAGACTCCATCATATTTTTTATTTTCATTCATCCATATAATCGAATCTAATGTATTATATAGAAAATGAGGATTTATTTGAGCTTGTAAGGCTTTTATTTCACTTTTTCTTTTAGATTCCTGTTCTGTTACTATTTGGTTCATTAGTTGTTTTATTCTAATAATCATTAAGTTAAAAGCTTTTGTTAGTTGTTTAACTTCATCTTCTCCTTTGACCTCAAGGTTATCAATATTAAAATCACCTCTTTCAACCTTATTCATTTGATGCTCTAATCGTTTGATTGGCTGCGATATTTTAGATGAAATAAAAATTGAAGCTATAATAATAAAAATGATACCAAATAATAAAGTAATAATAATTAACGCGTTTAAATTACGTTTATTTTGTACAATCTCATCTAGAAAACTTACTCCTACCATTGTCCAGTTAGCATGCTCAATGTTCATAATAGTTGTTATTCTCTTTTCACCTTGATAAGTGTCAAGATAAGAACCTGGTTCTTTTTTTAAAGCTTCTTCAATATCTTCTTGTTTAAGACCAGTATAAATTAATTGCTGTTGAGGATGATAAATAATATTTCCAGAAGAGTCAACAATATAAATATACCCTCGTTGTCCTAGAACCACCTCACTACATAGTTGTTCAATAACACTAAAATTCATATCAACTTTTGTAATAAATTGTTGAGGAATACTTGAAACGTCACTTGTAATTCCATGACTTAAAGAAATTACCCAAGGACGTTTGTCTTCAAAAAGCCTTTGAACATGAGGAGGTTGAAATAAGTAGTCAAGGGGATCTTCAATTGATTTTAAAAACCACTCTTGTTGAGTAACAAGGTAAGTATTATCATATTGATATTTTGGTGATGTTAATAACAAATTACCATTATCTGTATAGATTGAAACAGCTACAATATCTTTCCTTATTTCTAGCGTTAGTGAAAGCACATCATTTATTTCCTCAAGATTACCTAAGGGAGCTACAGATATTTTGCTTTGAATTAAATCAGAAATACCAATCATTGAATGAAGATAGTTTTCTAGATTTATAGTTGCTTGATTCATTATTTGTTGCATACTTGAAGCGGCATTTTTCTCAGCATTATCTGAAAAAGTAGAAAAGAAGGCAATACCGATAAATATCATAGCAAGAAGAGTGATTGAAGTAAAAGACAAGGTGATAACAGATTGTATACTATTAATTCTAAATTTAAATTTATTTTTTATATATATGTTTTTTGCTAAATTTGCTCTATCTTTTTTCAATAAATAACTCCTTTTTATGATATGGTTTCATTTTTATATTCTCTAGGTGATTTCCCAATGTTTTTTTTGAAAAAGTAACTAAAATAACTAACATCAGGATATCCTACTTTTTCAGCTACTGCGGAAATAGTAAGAGGTGAACTTTTTAATAAGTCTTTTGCTTTAGTCAATCTTATGTTAATTAAGTATTTTAAAAACGTAGTTTTGGCTTCTTTTTTGAAAAGTAAATTTAAGTAACTTGGACTTATATATAAATAATCTGCAAGTTTTTGAACGCTTAACTCATGATTGTTGTAGTTTGTTAATATATAGTCACTGGCTTTTTCAAATATTATTTGGCTTTTATTAGCTCGTTGTAATGAAATATTTTTCATAAGATTAATACAAAAAGATACTAACCATTCTTTTACTTGTGATATTGTCCTAAATTTAGATAGTTCTACATACATATCTGTATTATCCGGTAATACATTAGAAGAATCAATTTGAAATAATCTAGCAAGCTTTAATAGTGAAGAAAGTATTTCCATGAAAAAAATCTGATATTCCTTAATGGAAATACTATCTGTTTGTAGGTTTTTAAATAAAGCTTCTATAGAATCAGAAACTTCTTTTACCCCACCAAATTTAATGGAGGAAATTAATTTTTCTTCTTTTTCTTCATCAAAGTGGAAGAAGTTTTTAATAGAAGGTTCTAAATCTTCTACAAATATAATTTTATTTTCACCAAGAACTAAACGATATTCAAGTGCCGAAAGTGCTGATTTGTAGGACTCTTTAAATTTGCTTTCTGAATCTTGAATACTCCCTAATCCTAAAGTTATTGTTACTTTTAAGAATTTTTCAACAGTTTGTCTTATTTCACTTAATAAAGAGAAAATTTTATTTCTAACAACATTATGTTTATTATTATCAATGGCAAGAAGAACTACTATCATATTGTCATATGAAAAAGCCTCTCCAACATTGTGTCTTTCTAATATTTCTTTTACTACTGTTAAAATAGAAAACTTTTTTAGCTCATCAATTCCTGTTATATTAATAACTGCAGATGCGAAAAGTTTACCAGTTATTCTTAGTTTGAAAAGCTCAGTTTTTTCAATAACAGTAGTTCCATCAGGATTACCTAATATTAATGATGTTAAAAAGCTATCTTTTAGAATTGGCAGACTATCAGAATAATGCTTTTGAAGTTTATTCATATCTTCTTTATCTTTTACTTCTTTATCTAAACCGTCTTTTAGTTTTTTTATTAATTCATAGATATCATTGGGAAGAATTGGTTTTAAAATATAATCTGTAACTCCATATTTAATTGCTTTTTGAGCAAAAGAGAAATCTTCAAATCCAGTTATAACAACAACTTTTATTGTGGGATAATTTTCATTTATTAAAGATGTTAATTCAAGGCCATCCATTAATGGCATACAAATATCAGTAATTAATACATCTGGAATAACTTCATCAATAAGATCTAAAGCTTCTTGTCCATTTTCTGCTTCATTAATTACTTCGAAATCATATTTACCCCAATCGATATTATTAATTATCCCACGTCTAACTTCTTCTTCGTCATCTACAATTATTAATTTATACATGTATTCTCTCCTATTAAGAGTAGGGTAACTTATTAAACAAAACAATTGTTAAAAACCAATAATGAAGAGTACCCTTTGTTTGAGTATAGCACGAAAAAATACACCATTCAAACAAGGAGGAAATGAAGGTTTATTTTAAAACAAAGTAACGTAACCATTTTTCACAAGCATCTGACCAAGTTGAGGCAGCAAGGTGACTGTGGCGTTTTTTTTTGCACATCCCCAAGCCATGTGGACCATCTTCGTATATGTGAAGTTCATTTTGCACACCTTTTTCTTGGAGCGCTTTAGCATAAAGTTTACTATGTAATGATGGAACAATTTTATCTTTTTTGGTATGCCAAATAAAAGTTTTA
The DNA here is from genome assembly GCA_030592085.1 of Clostridia bacterium. GTDB lineage: Bacteria > Bacillota > Clostridia > DUPQ01 > DUPQ01 > JAFGUQ01. The sequence continues at coordinate 16,316 of JAUUZV010000023.1, forward strand.
GGAGAATCACTTGTTATAAAATTTATTGATTTTGTTTCTTCTAATAGTTCTTCTTGATAATTTTTCCCTAAAAAAGCTAGTAATGCAATTTTCATGATTGTCGTTTCTCTAGACAAATAAGTACAAGGATAAGCTAAAATCTGAAAATTTATAGCACATGATACTTGATCAATTTTATCAATTTTCAAATAATTAGTGTTGTTTTTAGAAGCTCCTACTATACTAGTAATATAACCACCTGCTGAAAAGCCAATCGCTCCAATGTTATCTGGATCAATTCCAAACATATTAGCATGGTAACGAACATATCTAACTGCTCTTTTGCTATCTTCAATAGGAATAGGATAAAAATATGGAGATAATCGATATTGTAAAACAAAAACATTGAAACCTAATTTATGAAAAAAATCTACGGTTTCTCTTAGAATGTGTTTTGTTGCTCTTCTAACAAAAGCTCCACCAGGTAAAATAATTACGGCAGGCCGCCTATTTGTTACATCAAGCAAATAAGGTGTTATTAGCGGTTTCTCAAATATGTTTTTTAGAGTTAAGAAGCGAAGAAAGAAGTTTTCTTCGCTTAGAACTTTTTTAGTTACATACTTTTTATATGGATCTTTACCACAATAAATATCTATTGTTTTTTTACTAGTTTTTTTCTTCATAATCTATAGATGTAAACGCTTATTAACAAATTTTCTTAATTTTTTTCCTTTTCTTATAATATGTAAAATCCCAATAACCGGTAAAGCAACAATAATAACAAGCAATGACCACGTTATGGTAGAAGTGCTATAAAGATATTTTGATATTAATAGATTTAGTGAAACACAAAATATTGAGATATCAAAGAGCAAGACCATAACTAATCCTAAGGAGTCGTGTACACTAGCAGTTACAATAAAATATGATAAAATTGCTAAAACAAAGATAATTAGATTAATTGGAATAAGTAATTGTAAAATTGATATGTGGCTACTTAGGAGAAAACCAAATGCAATAGTCATTAAAATTCCACCAAGGATATAGTAAAAAGTAATTGGTAATACTTTTTTAACTTTATCTGTATTAAAAATTCCAAGTATAATAAACCAGACAAGGGCAATTGCTAGGGTAGTAAACTTTGCCCAAAGAAAATTTTGTGAAATTATAAGATTTAAA
>JAUUZV010000016.1 GCA_030592085.1 Clostridia bacterium
ATTACCTCCAGGTTTTACACTTTTTTCCTATTTTTATCATAGCATTATTTTTATGGTAAAACAAGTACACCAAAAAGGCATTTTTTGGTAGAATAGATGTTAGGAGGGTAATTTAATGATTCAAATAAATAACGTGACGAAAGTTTACGGTAACGAAATAAAGGCAGTAGATGATATTACGCTTTCCATTAAAGACGGAGAAATATTTGGTTTTTTAGGACCAAATGGTGCGGGAAAAACAACGACTATTAAGATGATGACAGGGATATTACCCATTGATGAGGGAACGATTCTTATAAACAATGTAAATATTGCAGAGAACCCAATTGAAGCAAAAAAGGTTATTGGGTATGTTTCTGATAATCCAAATGTTTTTGAAAGATTAAAAGGTATTGAATATTTAAATTTTATGGCTGACATTTATCAAGTATCAAGAGAACAAAGAAAAGTTAAAATTGAAGAGTTAGGTGAACAATTTGAAATGGTTCAAGCGTTAGATGATAAAATTCAGAGTTATTCCCATGGAATGAGACAAAAAATTGTTGTTATGGGAGTTTTGCTGCATAATCCAGATGTATGGATTCTTGATGAACCATTAACAGGTTTAGATCCAAAATCATCATTTACTTTAAAAGAGATGATGAGAAAACATGCAAAAGAAAATAAGACGGTTATGTTTTCTACTCATGTTTTAGAAGTGGCTGAAAAAGTATGTGATCGTATTGCTGTTATTAACAATGGTAAAATATTGTTTGTTGGGACTTTAGAAGAAATGAAAAAGCAAGCATCATTGGAGTCAAGTCTTGAAAAAATGTTCTTGGAGATGACAGAAAATGAATAATGTTATAAAACTTTTTAAAGTAGCTTTAATCATGTCTTTTAGAGGTGATGTTACTAAAAAGAAGAAAAAGTTTAAGAAACCTTTAATTGGTCTTTTAATATTAGTTGCATTTCTTCCTATGATGGGTACATTCATTTTATTATCAAAAGAATTATATACTGCACTTGAATCAATTGGACAAGGAAATGTTGTTATTGCTTTAAGTTTAGCAGGGGGTAGCTTAGTAGTTTTAATTTTTGGGATGTTTTACACAATATCTTCTTATTACTTAGCAAAAGATATTCCACATTATTTAGCATTACCTTTACAACCTGAAGAAATTATTGCATCTAGATATTTAACTACGCTACTCTATGAGTATTTAACACTAGTTATTTTTGTAGTACCTGTAATTATTGGATGTGGCATAGCAGGTGGATTTGGTTTAATTTATTATTTAACTTCTCTTTTAGTATTTCTAATTTTACCAGTATTACCACTGTCTATTTCTTCAATGATAATAGTAGCACTTATGAGTTTCTCAAAAAAAGCAATAAATAAGGATAGATTTACTTTGATATCAGGATTGTTGGGTCTAGGAATTGGACTTGGTTTGAATTTTTTCTTACAGTCATTTTTTGTAAAACTAGAATCACCAGAAGCTATTGAACAATTGCTTTCAAGTGGATCGCTAGATCTTGTTGACCAGGTAGCTTCATATTTTCCTGGCATTAAAAATGCTACACTTGCAATAGCTGAAGGACAATTTTGGCAATTGTTGATTTTTATAGCAATTGCTATTGCCTCATTTTTCTTATTTATGGTAGTAGCAAAAGCTTTGTATTTTAGAGGTGTCTTAGGAATCAGCCAGCAAGTAGCTAAAAAAAATTACAAATTATCAAATGCAAGTTTTGAAAAGAGCAAAAATAATGTTTTAGCATATACAATAAAAGAAATTAAATTAATTTTAAGAACACCTATTTATTTTATGAATTTAGCATTAATGGATTATTTAATGCCACTAATATTTATAGTTGCTATTGTTAGTACTGGTGATTTAGGTTCACTGATTAATTCTACTATGAAATTTACTTCACAGTTTTCATCAGCAGGGGTATTAATTGGTCTTTCATTTGCATTTTTTGCTTTTATAAGTGGTATGAATGGTATTACAGCTACATGTATTTCAAGAGAAGGAGATCAACTTTATATAATGAAGTATTTACCTATGACAATGGCAGATCAAATCAAAGCTAAATTGTTATCTGGTTTAATAGTATCTTTCCTTGGAATGATTATTACTTTAGTAGTAATTTCAATATTATTTCAAATCAATATGTTCACAGTAATTTTACTTTTAATAGCTGGAGCTAATAGTGTTTTATTAACAAGGTTAACAGGATTATTAATTGATTTGTCTCACCCAAAACTTAATTGGGATAATGAAGTGAAAGCTGTTAAACAAAATATGAATTTAATGTTTAATATGCTAATAAGTATGGTTATTGCAGCACTTGCAGTCGTTGGAACCTTTCTATTGAACTTATCTTTAATTTTTTCAGTAGCTGTATTCATTGTGGGGTTTGCTTTAATTAATTATGGTTTGTATCAATTGATTAGTAAATCAGCATATAGAAAGATTATGAAATTAGAGTAAATCTTATATTTATTTCATATAAGAGGTTTTTATTGTATTAAGAAATTTTGTTTATAAGGTAAAAGGTAAAATACAATAAGTGTATAGTAAAAAAAGGGAATAAAGGGTGCTTGTAAACTTTGAAATAGAACTCAATTATCTTGACAGTAACCCTGTTGACCTATAGTATTATAAAGTAAATGTGAAAATAATTTAATACATTTTGTATTATGTTGAACATTGATAATTTATAAGGAGGTATAGTAATGAAAATCGGATTAACCAATTTATCAACCATGTTTCTTATCTCCGGTGTAGCTTTTGTATTATTAGTAGGAATAATTATGTTTCTACTTGGTATAGCGTTTAGAAAAAGAAAAGCTGAAAAGCAAATAGGTGGAGCAAAAACCGAGGCAGATCGAATCTTAGCTGAAGGTGAAAAAAGAGCTGAGGCTAGAAAAAGAGAAATCATGATAGAGGCCAAAGAAGAAATCCACAAGACAAAAGTGAACCTGGAAAGAGACATTAAAGAAAGAAGATCAGAAGTATCAAGAGTAGAAAGAAGAGTTCTTCAAAAAGAAGAGAATCTTGAAAAAAAGAATGATCATTTTGAGCAAAAAGAAGAATCATTAAAGCAAAAAGTAACTGAAGTTGAAGAAAAAGAAAAAAAAGTTGATGTAGTTCTTGAACAACAGATGACAAAACTTGAGACAGTTGCAAATCTTTCAAAAGACGAAGCGAAAAAATATCTGTTAAGCCTGCTTGAAGATAAACTTAAAATGGAAAAAGTGGCTATTTTACGTAACCATGAAACTCAGGTTAAAGAAGAATCTGAACAACTGTCACAGGATATAATTGCAACTGCAATTCAAAGTTGTGCACCTGAATATGTTGCAGAATCTACAGTATCTGTAGTAGCGTTACCAAGTGATGATATGAAGGGTAGAATTATAGGCCGAGAAGGACGAAATATAAGAACCCTTGAAACTCTGACTGGAATAGATTTAATTATTGATGATACACCTGAAGCTGTAGTGCTATCAGGGTTTGATCCAATTAGAAGAGAAATTGCTAGAATTGCTCTTGAAAAACTAATTATTGATGGTAGAATCCATCCAGCCAGAATTGAAGAAATGGTAAATAAAGCTAAAAAAGATATTGAAAACACTATTAAAAAAGAAGGTGACAGAGTTACTTTTGAAATGGGTATTCACGGATTACATCCTGAACTTATAAGATTAATTGGACGTTTAAAATATCGTACAAGTTATGGCCAAAATATTTTAAAACATTCTATTGAGGTAGCTCACTTAGCGGGAGTTATGGCAAGTGAATTAGGTCTTGATCCTAAATTAGCTAAACGAGCAGGAATGCTACATGATATTGGGAAAGCAATTGACTTCGAGATGGAAGGATCCCATGTATATATTGGGGCTGATATTATTAAAAAGTATAAAGAACATGACGTTGTTTTGAATGCAGTATTATCCCACCATGGAGATGAAGAACCAGATAATGTATATTCTGTATTAATACAAGCAGCTGATGCGATTTCAGCAGCTAGACCAGGTGCTAGACGTGAAACATTGGAAACTTATGTAAAAAGAATTGAAAAATTAGAAAAAATTGCAAGTTCTTTTGATGGTGTTGAAAAGTCTTATGCTGTACAAGCTGGTAGAGAAATCAGAGTAATGGTAAAACCAACTGAAGTTACAGATGAAAACATCGCATTGAAATGTCGTGAGATAGTTGAAAAAATTGAAGATGAAATGGAATATCCAGGACAGATTAAAGTAAATGTTATTAGAGAAATGAGAGCAGTTGATTATGCTAAATAAAAAGACGCGGGGAAACCCGTGTTTTTTCTAGTTGTAAAGTACCTAAATTAAAATTCTATTTATTGGAGATATCTGCTATAAAGCGGGAAGACAATTTTTTAAGTTACACAGTAAAAACTTGATAGAAAAATATGAAGTTGATTTTGTTGTATGTAATGGAGAAAACATGGCTGGAGGAAAAGGTATCAATAATGCAACAGCAAATGAACTTTTTTCATATGGTTGCGATATTATAACAACAGGTAATCATATATGGTCTAAAAAAGAAGTGCTAAATTTTATTGATTCTGTAGATACGGTTCTTAGACCAATGAATTACTCTTCATTAGCACCAGGGAAAGGTTCAGTGATTATTGAAAAAAACCAGAAAACATTAGCTGTAGTAAATATGTCTGGACAGGTAGGAATGACACCATGTGACAATCCATTTACAACTTTAGATAAAGCCTTACCTTCCATTAAAGAGAAAACCAAGTGCGTTTTAGTTGACTTTCATGGTGAAGCGACCAGTGAAAAAATAGCTTTTGGATACTATTTTGATGGCCGAGTAAGTGTAGTTATTGGGACACATACACATGTACAGACAGCAGACGAGAGAATATTACCTTCTGGAACTGGATTTATAACTGATGCTGGAATGACTGGACCATTTGAAGGAATTATTGGAAGTGATCGTGAAACTATAATAAATAGGTTTACAACAGGAATTTCTGATTATTTCAAACCGCAAAAAGGTGCTAGTCAAATAAATGGTGTTTTCGTACAAATTGATGAAGAAAATGGAAAATGTACTAGAATTGAGAGAATTTATGAAATTGAAAATATATAAAAAAAATATAGGTTGGTTGCTTTTTTCTTTGATTTTAATTGGAGTTGATCAACTATCAAAATGGTATATTAAAGCAAACTATATTTATCTTGAAAAAAGTGAAGTTATTTCAGAATTTTTCTACATAACTCATCATAAAAATACTGGTGCAGCATGGGGGATATTCCAAGATGCAACCTTAGTTTTAGCTATTATAAGTGGTATTGTTACAATTGGACTAATTGTTTTTATGCTAACTATGGAACATAAAATGGCTGTTATCTCACTTGGAATAATTATTGCTGGAGCTATAGGAAATTTTATTGACCGAGCCTTTTTTATGGAAGTAACTGATTTCTTAGATTTCTATATCTTTTCATATGATTTCCCAATATTTAATATAGCAGATATGTGTGTTGTTATTGGAACCATATTACTTAGTATATATGTTCTCTTCATATTCAAGGAGGAACCAGAAAAGGATGAGTAATCAAATTATATTAATAGCTAAGGATAATCAGATTAGAATTGATGCTTATTTAGCACGCGAGTTATCTGAATTTTCGCGAAGTCTTATTAAAAAAAGTATTAAAGATGAAAAAGTACTAGTAAATGGAAAAGTAGTTAAACCAAAGTATATAGTACAATTAAATGATGAAATTAGTATAACTGATGATATTCAGCAAGTTACCGATGTTTTAGCTGAAAAAATTCCACTTAATATAGTTTATGAAGATGAAGCAATCTTAATTATTAATAAACAAAAAGGATTAGTAGTTCATCCTGCTCCTGGACATTATGCGCATACTTTAGTTAATGGGTTAATGTATTATTGCAAAGAAGAGTTATCTGATGTTAATGGTTTAATTAGACCGGGAATTGTTCATAGAATTGATAAAGATACCACAGGACTATTAGTGGTTGCAAAAACAAATAGTGCTCATGCTTTTTTAGCTAATCTTTTTAAAACTCATGATATTATTAGAGAATATACAGCCCTTACATATGGAATGATTAGTGAAAAAGGGGGAACCATAAATGCTCCTATTGGACGAGATCAAAAATTCCGTAAGAAAATGGCAGTCAACTTATCAAAGGGGAAACGCGCTTTTACTAAATTTAAGGTAATCACAAGATTTCGTGGATATACATTGATTAAAGCAACTTTAGAAACTGGAAGAACCCATCAGATAAGAGTGCACATGAAATATATAAAACATCCACTTGTTGGTGATGAATTATATACTAATAAAAAAGATGTTTTAGGAGCTAAAGGACAAATGCTTCATGCAAATAAACTTGGATTTATCCATCCATTAACAAAAGAATACGTTGAATTTATTGCTGAATTACCAGATGAATTTCAAACAATATTAAGCAAGCTTGACTATTATGAGTGATTTTGCTTCTAGAACTATTCAGTTGATTGGACATAAAGGTTATGAAAAATTGCAGACTAGTTGTGTATGTGTGATTGGACTTGGAGGAGTTGGGTCTTTTGCAGTGGAAGGATTAGTTAGAGCAGGTATTGGAAAATTAATTGTAATTGATTGTGAAACTATTAGTGAATCAAATCTAAATAGACAAATAATTGCCTTGAATAGTACAATTGGGCAAACCAAAACAGATGTTATATGTCAAAGAGCAAAGGATATTAACAAAAAAATTAATATAAAAAGTATAAATGCTTTTATTGATGAAAAAAATATTGAAAATTTACTAAAAGATGAAAATATAGATTTTATAGTTGATGCTATTGATAGTGTTTTTTCAAAAATAGCTATTATTAAATATTCAAAATTAAAGAATATTCCAATTATTTCATCTATGGGGACTGGTAATAAAGTGAAACCAATGTTATTTGATATAACGGATATTTCTAAAACTACAGTTTGTCCGTTAGCTAGAAAAGTGAGAAGAGAGCTAAGTAAATTAAATATTAAGAACGTTGATGTTCTTTTTTCTACTGAAATACCACATAGAGAACTAAATGAAATAACTGTACCTGCTAGTATCTCTTATGTTCCATCTGTAGCAGGATTATTAATCAGTAGTTATGTCATCAACAAAATCATTGGAATATGATATAATTTAAGCGGTACAACTGGAGGGTGAAATGAATAATAAAATTAAGAATGAACATATTGATAAATTGTTTGAAGCCATCTTAATGATTGATTCTATAAAAGAATGTTATATGTTTTTTGAAGATATTTGTACAGTAAAAGAACTTAATACAATAGCACAACGTCTTGAAGTAGCTACAATGTTACAAAAAGGCAAGAAATATTCACAGATAATTAGCGAAACAGGTGCTAGTACAGCAACAATCAGCAGAGTCAATAGGTGTTTGCAATATGGCGCAGACGGGTACAAGTTAATCTTAGATAAACTAGAAAAAGAAGGAAAATAGTAAATGAAAAAATTAATAAGAAAAATTGTTGGATCATATAGTGATAGAGAAATAAAAAGACTTATTCCTATTGTTACTGAAATAGAAAGTTACCAAGAAGAATTCAAGAAACTAAGTGATGAGCAATTAAAAGCTCATACTAATTTATATAAAGAGGAACTAGCACAAGGAAAAACTCTAGATGATATCCTTCCAAGAGCTTTTGCAACAGTAAGAGAAGCTGCGTCACGTGTTCTTAATATGACCCATTATCGAGTACAACTAATAGGTGGGATTGTATTACACCAAGGTCGAATTGCTGAAATGAAAACAGGAGAAGGTAAAACTTTAGCTGCTACTTTACCAGTTTATTTAAATGCATTAACAGGTAATGGAGTGCATGTTATAACTGTAAACGATTATTTAGCAAAAAGAGATAGTGAGTGGATGGGTAAAGTTTATCAATACTTAGGTTTAAGTGTAGGGTTAGTTATTCATGCAATTGAACCCGGAGATAGGAAGAAAGCTTATAAAAGTGATATTTGTTATGGTACTAATAACGAATTTGGCTTTGACTATTTACGAGACAATATGGTTATTTATAAGGAACGAATGTCACAAAGAGGACACTCTTTTGCAATTGTAGATGAAGTTGACTCAATCTTAGTTGATGAAGCTAGGACACCTTTAATAATATCTGGTGCGGGAGATAAATCAACTGATTTATATAAACACGCTAATTCATTTGTATTACGATTAAAAAAACAAGTTTTTGCTGAATTAGATGATAAAGAAAATAATGACGATATTGATGCTGATTATGTTATTGATGAAAAAGCTTCAACGGCAACTTTAACAAAAGCAGGTATTGAAAAAGCTGAAAGAGGTTTTAATGTAGAGAATATTACTGATCCTGAGAATATGACTTTACTACACCATATTAATCAAGCTCTAAGAGCTATTGGTATTATGAGACGTGATAAAGATTACGTTGTAAAAGATCAACAAATTATTATAGTTGATGAATTTACTGGACGTATGATGTTTGGTAGACGTTATTCAAATGGCTTACATCAAGCTATTGAAGCGAAAGAAAATGTGAAAGTTGAAAGAGAGAGCAAAACCCTAGCAACAATAACTTTCCAGAATTATTTTAGAATGTACGATAAATTATCAGGCATGACTGGTACAGCTTTAACTGAAGAAGAAGAATTTAGAGAAATATATGGATTAGATGTTATTGAAATTCCAACAAATGAACCTGTTATTAGAATGGATAACCCTGATGTTATATATAAGACTGAAAAAGCAAAATATGAAGCTGCGATTGAAGAGATTATAAAAAGACATGAAAAACATCAGCCTATGTTAGTTGGTACTATTTCAATTGAAAAGTCTGAACTACTTAGTTTAATGCTAAGAAGACGTGGAATTAAACATGAAGTACTTAATGCAAAACAACATCATCGTGAAGCTGAAATTGTTGCTCAAGCTGGAAAGCCAGACGCCATTACTATAGCTACTAATATGGCAGGAAGAGGAACAGATATTGTTCTTGGTGGTAATTCAGAACATATGGCTAAAAGCCAAATGAGAAAAGAAGGATTCACAGAAGAACTACTAATACAAGCTGATGGGTTTAACGAAACAACTGATGAAGAAATTTTAACAGCTAGAGAACGTTTCTCACAATTGTTAGAACAATATGCTAAAGAATTATTACCAGCAAGAGAAAAAGTACTAGAAGCAGGAGGATTATGTATTATTGGGACAGAGAGACATGATTCTAGACGTATTGATAATCAGCTTCGTGGTCGTAGTGGCCGACAAGGTGACCCAGGTGACTCACGATTCTTTCTCGCTTTAGAGGACGACTTAATGAGACTATTTGGTCAAGATCGTTTAACAGGTATTGTTACTGCTCTAAAATTACCAGATGATGTTCCAATTGAACATAGATTACTATCTAATGCAATTGAAAGTGCTCAACGAAAAGTTGAAGGTAATAACTTTAATATTAGAAAACATGTATTACAGTATGATGATGTAATGAATTTACAGCGTGAAGTTATTTATGAACAACGTGGAAAAGTACTTAATGGAGAAAATATTAAAGATATATATTTAAATATGTTGAACTCTTCTGTGGAAAGAAAAATCGCTATATATTGTATCGAAGAGGAAGACTCTAAAAAATGGGATTGGATTTCAATTATTCCAGTTGTTAATTCTTTACTCCCATATGGAGAGCCAATTACTTATACTGAAAGTGCTAAAGAAAATTTAACATCAGAAAAATTCATAGGTGATCTTAAAAAAATAGCATTAGAAAAATACGAGGCAAAAGAACAAGAAATTTCTGAAAAAACCATGAGAGAAGCGGAGAGAATTGTTCTACTTCGTGCTGTTGATAGTAAATGGATGGATCATATTGATGCTATGGATCAATTGAGACAAGGAATAGGTTTACGTGCATATGGACAAAGAGATCCAGTAGTTGAATATAAATTTGAAGGTTTTAATATGTTTGAAGAAATGAACTTTAATATTCAAGAACAAGCTATTAAAATGATTTTAAGTATTAGAACTGATAGACAAGACGCTTTAAAAAAGCGAGCTCCTGTTATAACAAACAATCAAAAAGGTGGTTCAGTAAGAAAAACTGCAAAAATAAAAGTAGGCAGAAATGAACCGTGTCCATGTGGTAGTGGTAAAAAATATAAATACTGTTGTGGAGCAAACTAATTATGAATTATGACCAGGCAGTTTCATATATTCATGAAACAAAAAAATATGGTAGCAAGTTAGGATTAACAAATATTTCTAAATTATTAGAGTTACTTGGAAATCCTCAGGATTATTTATCATTTGTGCATGTAGCTGGAACTAATGGTAAAGGGTCTGTATGTGCTTACATAGCAACAACGTTAGTAAAAGCGGGTTATAAAACAGGATTATTTATTTCTCCCTATATTGAAAAATTCACAGAGAGAATTCAAATAGATTTTAATAACATGAAAGAAGAGCATTTAGTTGATGTTGTCTTAAGAGTAAAACACTGTGTAAATTTAATGCTTATTAATAAAATGAATCATCCAACTGAATTTGAAATTAATACAGCAATAGCAATGACATATTTTCATGAGCAACATTGTGATATAGTAGTTTTAGAAACAGGTTTAGGTGGACGTTTTGATTCTACAAATGTTATTAAGAAAAATGAAGTTTCAATCATTACTGCACTTGGGTTTGATCATGTGGCAGTACTAGGTAATTCAATAGATAAAATAGCTTTTGAAAAAGCTGGTATTATTAAAGATAATTGTCCAGTAGTAATCTACGGACGGAACAATCTAATGGCCATTGAAGTAATTAAACATGTTGCGGTAATTAAAAAAGCTAAAGTTACATTATCAAATTATAAACTTGTGAATAATTTAAATGGAAATGAAGATGGTTATACTTTTGATTATAAACATATAAGCAATCTTTCTATTGGACTTCGTGGTATTCATCAAGTTGATAATGCTATAACTGCATTAGAAGCACTTTTTATATTACAAAAAAAAGGTTATTCTATAAATACTGCACATATTATTAAAGGATTTAAGAATACAAAGTGGCCTGGTAGGTTAGAAGTACTTTCAAAAACCCCATATATTATGTGTGATGGAGCACATAATCCTCAAGCTGCAAATGCATTAAAAGAATATTTTGACAAATTTCATCATGGAAAAAAAATCATTTTCTTAATGGGAGTAATGAGCAATAAAGAATATGATCAAATGGCTGCTATTCTTGTTAAAGATGCAAAAGGAGTAATATGTGTTCAAGTTGATAATGAACGAGCTTTACCTAAAGAACAATTGGCAAAAACATGTAAAAAATATTGTCACAATGTATTAGTAAGTGATACAATTGCATCAGGTATGGACACTGCTGTTAAGATGTGGAATAAACAAGATGTGATTTGTTCATTTGGCTCGTTATACTTGATTGCAGATGTTAAAAAATATGTCAGGGAGAAACTAAATAATGCAGTATGACGAAATTGTCAAAGATATAAAAAAAATTGATACAAAAAAACTGCAAGCTAATAATACTACCTTATCTGGAACCATGAGAAGAAGTATAGAAATGTATAATAGTGCAGTTTCTAATATTCATTATGGTAATATTGATATAGCTATTATAAAGTTAAAAAAAGCACAATCGTTACACCCTGGTTTTAAAGAAGCAACTATGCTACTAGAAATACTATATGGCAAAAAAAAGCATGTTGAACATGATAAAATCAAGGAAACAAATGAGAAAATTGCAAAACGAGAGCCAGTCTTACACCCAATCATAAATGGTAAAGGAAAAACATTGCCAGATCGTTTACATATAAAACCAAGAACATTAATGAAATTAATTATTACAATTATTATGATTGTTGTTATTATAGTAATGATTTTTATAACTTCTAAATTAGTAAATAGAGGTGATGAAACGATTAATCCTGATATTGCAACAGTTAATCAGCTTACTATAACTGTGAATCAATTAAGTAATCAAATAGATGATTTAACTACCCAACTTGAAGGGAAAAATGAAATCATTAATGAAAATACAACACAGCTTGTTGTACTTGAAAGCCAATTAGAAACCATAAATCAATTACTAGACTTATATATGGCTAAATCTTATTATTCAGATGGGAAATACACTCAAGCTGCTGAGATTTTAATGAACCTAGAAGAAGTAGTGTTCGAAGATGAGCACCTAGGAGTATATAATCAAGTTTATTTAGGAGCTATGACAGAAAGTGCGAAAAGTGTATATATGATTGGAGTTAATTTATTTCAACAACAAGATTATCAGCGAGCCCTTGAGAATTTACTACAAGTGAAAATATATGACAGTAATTTTTCGGAGATGGATTCAGTCTTAATACAGATTGGCAAAACTTATTATGAGCTAGATAGACCATCAGAGGCGGTAGATACATATAAGGAACTTGACTTGAATTATCCTGAATATCCAAAAGATTCTATTTTATATAACACAGGAAAAGCATATATGAAACTTAATAATTATGAACAAGCTTTGATAATGTTTAATTTAATTTTAAAAGATTACCCTGATTCATCATTAATTGGATATGCAAAAGATAAAATAAAAGTGATCGAAAATAAGTAAGGAGTTATATGGAGCGAACCAGTACAACTTACCAAATTGATATTAATAAGAAAATACAGAGAATAATTGCTTTCTGTGCATCATTAATTGTGGTTTATAATATTGTGTTTTTATTTATAGATAATGACCAAAGCTTTGGCCATTTACTTGTTTTAGGAATTGCTGCAATTGCGAATATTATTTTATTAAATAGAAACAGAAAAATTGAGTTAATACAATTTAATGCTACATTATATATTATAATTAATAGTTTTTTGTTTTTACCCTACACATTTTATAATGGTCAAGGATTCAATGGGTTCTTACCATATTTTGCAATTATAAGTTGTGGGTTACCATTATTTATTCAACAAAACAAGAAAGGTATCACGTCTAGTGTTATAACTGCAACTATATTTTCTATAATGGCAATTTTTTACTTATTTTTTAAAGCTGACGGATTAATTAAAAATAACATTTATCAATGTGTTTCCTTTATTGTTGCCATGGGGTTTATGATTGTCTTTTCTCGTCTTTTTACATTACTATATACATCATCATTAAGAAAACTTAAAGAAATTGCTACGTTTGATAATCTAACAAAAGTTAAAAATAGACGTTATATGATTGATGAAGTATTAATCCCAAGGGAAGCGTTGGTTAATAAAATTGGTGGTCGCTTTTCATTCGCTTTAATGGATATTGATAATTTTAAAAATATAAATGATGAATTTGGTCATAAATATGGTGATTATACATTACAAGCAATCGGAGCTGCACTTAAATGTATGGTAAGAGAAATTGATGAAGTGGCACGCTTTGGTGGTGATGAATTTATGATTTTATTTGATAATATTGGAGTTAAGGAAACTAGAGAAATTGCAAATAGGATTAGAGAGACTATTAGCGAATTAGTAATAGAAGGTGGAATTAAAGCAACGGTTAGTATTGGCGTAGTTACAATAGTTAAGGGTCATACATCAGGTTACTTACGAATGGCTGATCTTTGTTTAATACAGGCAAAAGAAGAAGGACGGAACAAAGTGATTTCATATGAAATTGACTTTGATAAAAAAAGAGGAAACAAATATAAAAGTAGTAAAGATAATATTGATTGGAATACAAATAAGCTATATAAAAAAGGTAGTAATGAAATGACATATTAATTGATGTTAATAAAATATATATAAAATGTGTACAATATTATGGTTTATGATAAGAAAACACATAATAATAAATGATAATATAGTAAATGGGTAATGGAGGTAACATTTATGGCTAAATATAATCCATATGATAATGTATTGGAAACAATTGAGGCTGCTGCAAAAATGCTTGGTCTTCCTCGTAATGACTATGAAGCATTAAAGTATCCTGAACGAGAATTAAAAGTAGGGATACCAGTAGAAATGGACAATGGAGATGTTAGAGTCTTTGAAGGGTATAGAGTTCAACATTCCAGTTCAAGAGGTCCCTGTAAAGGGGGAATTAGATTTCACCCAGATGTGGAAATAAATGAAGTTAAAGCTTTAGCTGCTTGGATGACTTTTAAATGTGCTGTTGTTAACATCCCGTATGGTGGTGGTAAAGGAGCAGTTAATGTTGACCCAAGAACAATTTCTAGAGCTGAACTTAGAAGAATGACCAGACGATATACTGCAATGATTTTACCATTAATTGGTCCTGAAAAAGATATTCCAGCACCAGATGTAAATACTAATGATGATATTATGGGATGGATAATGGACACATACAGTATGTTTAAAGGTTATACTGTAAGTAGTGTAGTAACTGGAAAACCAATTGGTATTGGTGGTTCATTAGGGCGAAGTACTGCTACTGGACGAGGTGTTATGTTAATCACAAGAGAAATACTTCATCGTATAGGGATGCCAGTTCTTGATACAAAAGTAGCTATTCAAGGAGTTGGAAAAGTAGGTGGTGTTGCAGCTAGACTACTAACTAAAGAAGGAATGAAAATTGTAGCTCTTAGTGATGTATCAGGTGGTATCTACAAGAAGAATGGACTTAACATTGAACAAGTACTTGAGTATGTAAAAAATGGTGGTTTATTACATGAGTACACATCAGAAAAAGTAGAATATATAACTAATCAAGAGTTATTAACATTAAAAGTTGATGTTTTAATTCCCGCAGCTTTGGAAAATCAAATTAACAAAGATTTAGCAAATAAGATTGAAGCGAAAATTGTTGTTGAAGGTGCTAATGGACCAACTACAACTGAGGCTGATAAAATTCTATCATCAAAAGGAACCATAGTTGTTCCTGATATCTTAGCAAATGCAGGTGGTGTTATTGTATCTTACTTTGAATGGGTACAAAATATACAATCACTTACTTGGGATGAAGATGAAGTAAATAGAACTTTAGAAAAAATTCTTATTAGAGCATTTAATGTAGTTTGGGATAAAAAGAAAGAACATGGATCCACTATGAGAATGGGTGCTTACATGGTAGCGCTTGAAAGACTATGTGATGCAAAACGAATAAGGGGAATATTCCCATAAAGAGTAAAAAGCCTTTTAAAGGCTTTTTCTTTTATCACACAATTTTAAGGAGAAATAACTATGCCAGAAAAGGACATGTTTGCCAATTTTGCAACACAAAGCAGTAACGATAGAAAAGAACTATTACAAGAAATTTATCCTATTGAACATAAAAGAGTATTTTTTGCTTCAGGAAATCAAGTTGTTGACTATACTCCATTAACTCACAAAGAGAAGTTAAAGGCATTTTCAGATGGGTTAGTTCAGTTAAAAGATCAGTATGCTACATTTTTAAAAAGAGTAACACCTCCTATAAAAAGAAAAAGAACTAAAGTGGATGTTAATACATTTTCATATCGGTTTAATCATTCTTTATCAACTGAGAAGATATCAATTCCACATTATCATGGACCTGTAGGTAGATGGACTTCTACTTATGAAACAAAAATAGACACTAAATCACTAGATAGTACTAAAAAAACATATCTAGTTTGTAAGGGTATTGATTACTCTTCTAAAATCTATATAAATGGAAATTTTGTAATGGCTCATGAAGGTTTTTTTGCAACTTTTGAATGTGATATCAGTCAATATATCAAAGAGAATATTGAATTAACTATAATTGTTGATAATGATATTCCTACACTTGGTAATAATGATATTCACACAAACGGAGATAAATTATATGCAGCAACAGGTCTTGGATGGGATGACCCTTTAACTGGATGGCATCACTGTCCAGCTGGCGGTGGAATATTTGATCAAGTATATCTTGAGCAACGTGAAGAAATTTTTGTTAGTGATTTATTTATTAAACCTAATATTGATCAAATGAGTGCAACTGTGACCATGACTTTGTATAGCCATATTCAAGAAAATGTTAATAGAAATATTAAAATTAATATTATGCCATATAATTTTGAAGCTAAGGAACAGTATAAACATAGTGAAAAAGTACTTATTGGTTATGGACATAATTATTATACCTATACTATACCAATGGGTGATAGCCGTTTATGGGAGATGGAGCAACCTTATTTATATAATTGTCAAGGAAATGTAAGTGATAGTTATTATGAGGTTACATTTGGTATGAGAAAATTTCATATGAACCAAGAGGGAGAACTAAAAGGAGATTTATTCTTTAATAATGAACCTATCATATTACGTGGAGCAAATGAAATGGGACATTTACAATTGTGTGTAACTAGAAATGATTTTGATCAATTAATTGAAGATATACTAATAGCAAAATATTGTAATATGAACTATTATCGTATTACACAAAGACCTGTTCAAGAAGAAATATATCATTACTGTGATATGTTAGGTATGTTAAATCAGGTGGATTTTCCATTATTTGGTTATGTTAGAAAAAATCAATTCTATGAGGGTATAAAACAAGCAGGAGAAATGGAACGACATGTGAGAAACCACCCTTCAGTAATTATGGCAACATATATTAACGAACCTTTTGATCCTAGTAAATATGAATTAGCACATAGACATTTAAGCCGTACGGAACTTGAACATTTTTTTGATTCATGTGATGGGGCTGTATTATTTGAAAATAGTGATCGAGTAATTAAAAGAGTTGAAGGGGATTATGATCCTCCAACTAATAAAGGATTATCTGATTTTCATTGCTATAATATGTGGTACACAAACCATGCGCTTCCTGTAGGAATGTTATATAAAGGGTATTTACCTGCCTTGAAAAAAGGCTGGAAAACAGGGTGTGGTGAATATGGAACAGAAGGTCTTGATAATTTAGAAGTTATGAAAAAATATTATCCAACTGAATGGTTACCAGATAATGATAACGATACATGGATTCCTGATAAAATTGTTAAAGCACAAGCAAATACAATGCATGGTGATTGGTATGAAGAACAGTGGACTTTAAATGATTGGATAGAACAATCACAGTTACATCAAGCTTTTGCAACAAAGTTAATGACAGAAGCTTTTAGAAGACGAAATGATGTATTGGTATCTACTGCAATTCATTTATTAATTGATGCTTGGCCATCTGGATGGATGAAAACACTTGTTGATGTAGACAGAGTTCCAAAGAAAGCATATTTTTCATTTAAAGAGGCTTTGTTACCATTAAAAGGAAATTTAAGATCAGATAGATGGCAAAGTTATGAAAATGAGTTAATTGAAGTAGAGGCATGGGTACTTAATGATACGCCTAACCAATATGACAATTTAACCATGTATGCAACGATTCATAATGGTAATACTACTTTTGATTCATATGTGCTAGAAATGATTAATATTGACAAGGTGAATAGTAAATTAGTTGGTATAATCCCAGTTACTATTCCACCAACGTTGGTTGAACAAGAATTATTTGTTGACCTTGAATTACGCTATGATGATGAAATAATAAATCATGATAGATTAATTATAAAAACTTATCCGTTATTAACTAAAGAAGTTGCTGTTTATCCCATTGGACAAAAGGCTAAAGAACTTATTTATGAAAGTAAATATATAAAACGTGATGATTTTTATGATGGTTGTACAGTGCTAATTACTGATCCTGAAAAATTTTCACAGTATGAGAATTCAATGAAAAACTGTAAAAAAATATTTCTAAAACCAGAAAAAGGAAACAAATACATACTAAATGAAAAAGTCTATACCATAAAATCTATTTTCCCTGAAGAAGTAGGAGAAAATTGCGATATTAAAGGATTATCCTTTGTAGCATGTCATAGAGATTGGCAAAAACAATATGGAAAAAATAATTTTTCATATTTATAAAATAGAGATAAAGGATATATAGACCATGTTGCTACTCATTATGTTAAAGGACCTAAACTTAAAGAAATAATATATTCTTATCAAAAACCTTCATTTGGCACTATTATAAAAGGGAAGAAAAAGAGATTGCCAGTTGTCGCGCAATGTGGCCAAAACTTCTTTATAACACTTGAATTGGCAGGTCGTTTACAATACAATCCTATAATAGATAAATTATTAATTAATATAATTACTGAAAGTGAGTTTTAAAAATGTCAATTAAAGAACAAGCATTGAAAATACATGAAGAATGGCGAGGAAAAATATCTGTTACAAGTAAGGTGCCTGTAAACAACAAAACTGATTTATCACTAGCTTATACACCAGGAGTTGCTGAGCCTTGTCTTAAGATACAAGAAGATGTTTCGCTATCCTATTTATATACTAGTCGTCATAATCTTGTAGCAGTGATCACAGATGGTACAGCTGTATTGGGATTAGGTGATATTGGGCCAGAAGCTGGAATGCCTGTAATGGAAGGGAAATGTGTCTTGTTTAAAACATTTGGTGATGTTGATGCATTTCCATTATGTATAAAAAGTCATGATGTGGGAACAATTGTACAAACTGTTAAACTCCTTGAAGGTAGCTTTGGTGGTATTAATTTGGAAGATATATCTGCACCACGGTGTTTTGAAATTGAACGAAGATTAAAAGAACAATGTGAAATCCCAATTTTTCATGATGATCAACATGGAACTGCAGTTGTAACCTTAGCTGCTATGATTAATGCACTTAAAATTGCCAAGAAAAAAATGGAAGAGATTAGTGTAGTTGTTAATGGGGCTGGAGCTGCAGGAATTGCTGTTACAAAACTATTAATGAGTATGGGATTAAAAAAAGTTATTTTGTGTGATAGAAAAGGTGCAATTTACGAAGGAAGAGATAATTTAAA
>JAUUZV010000171.1 GCA_030592085.1 Clostridia bacterium
CCTAAGGTCTCTCCCAAAGTTCCTAAATCTTTTAATAAGAAGTTTAACCCAGATATTAATCCCCAAGTCATTAGATATACAATACCTATTAAGAATATTTGTACAGTTAATCTGTCAATTGATTCACTTAGTGGAATATCGTCAGGTCTATCACGTTCTTCAATCATATTTGCCTTAGCATCTTCTGGATCAAATTGATCAGGTTTAAAGCCTTTCTTTTTAACAAAATAGTTAATAAGTAAAACACCACCAAAACAAGCCCACAAGAAACCGATTGCTGCAATTGTTAATCCAATATTTGCTCCATCAACAATTCCTGGAACTCCATCTGGGCTCAAAACTAATGCCCACTGTCCACCAATTGAACTTGCTTGCCCAGGACCTTGTCCAAAAGCAAGAGGTAATAATAATCCAAATGAAGGAAATAAATCTTTCATAAATGTGAATGCCATAAACAGGGTAATCGAAAACCCTAATATTCCTTGCATTAAATATGTACTAACAATACCTACTCCTGTGTTAGTAATTTCAGTTCCCTTTTCTCTAGTTCTCTCTTTTAACGCTAATGAGATAAACCCAACAGCCATTGCATGATAAACAATCTGTTCAAGATTAGGCCCCAACAACGATCCGTTAGGTACAAAATTTAACAACTGTGGTCCTACTATCATACCAATAAATCCTGCGATTATTGCATTAGGTATTAAAAACTTTTTAAATAGTGGTACTTTTCTTTTTAGTAACGTTCCTAACCCTAAAAATGCTGACAATAAGCAAATGTCAATAACTAAAATCCAATTACTTCCCATTACTTTTTCCTCCAATTTCCTTCATAATATCCACAACTTCATTCCACTTAAAAGCAGAAATTCTGTTTTTTGGATAGAAATAAAATCGTCTAAATTCCCCGTTATAATAAAATTCAAAAATCCAGTTTAGCTGAATTGTATTACCAAATATTGTTTCATGATAAAAAGTCATATTACCTGTTTTACTTTCAAAATATACTTTTTCATGATCTAGTGTTAATGTTCCTTTAATACCCTTATCTAATTTACCATTTTCATTGTCAGTTTTCATAACAACATCTAAATCGTTAAAAATAACTTTATTATCCTTTATATATCCTCTTATAAATTCATTCTGCCAATCTCCCCATTGACTCACATTATCAAAACGTTTCTTCTCTCCTTCAAAGATTCCATAATCATTTAAGATAACTGAAAAATCACACTTATCACAGAAAAACTTATGTTTTTCACTATGAAGAGAAGATATAGAATGACATGATGGGCAAACATAAAGATACTGTTCTAAAAATTCAGCATTTGCTTTTCCTTTAAATGGAATCATATTTTCTAATTGCCAGTCATTTTCATTATATACAATTGCTTGATTTATAACTTGATATACTTCATCTACACTACCAGTTTTTAATTGTTCTTTATCTAATAATTGATAGTAGTTTAATTGAACTTTCCCTTTTCGCCCTCTAATTGCCCACCTAGGTCTAGACAAGTATCCGCCTCGTTGTTCACACATAACAACAGGTACTTTTAGTAATTTAACAAATTTCGCAGTAGCATACAAAGCATCAATGGTTTTTCCATTCCATGTACGGTTTCCTTCTGGAAACAAACCAACAATTCCACCTTTTTTAACAATTCTAATTGAGGTTTTCACGCTAGACATATCAGCTACTGCTTTTTTCTTTGAAAAAGCACCAACTAATTTAGTTAATATAAATCCTAAAGCTTTACTTCTAAAAAGATTATCACTGGCCATCCAGTATACTTGTTCTTTTATATTAAGTGGTAACATGAAAGGATCCCAGTTAAGACAATGGTTTGAAATTAGAATATATGGTGGTTTCACATGACTAATTTTAGATAAATCAGCAACAATATTATAAGACAATCGTAACCATACTCCTAAAGTTGCTTTAAAAAAAATGTTAAAAAATCTAAGTCTGAACTTCTCCACAATATCTCCGTTTCTAATCTATTATAACAAATTATGACTAGGTAATAAAGCGTTTTTATATTTAGAGTAAAAATTATATTGACTTGATATATTTTGTAACATATAATCAACCTACAATTAAATAAAGTTGATGAGTGTTTCATAGTAATATATGAATTAAAAGGGAATCAGGTGACAATCCTGAACGGTCCCGCCGCTGTATAAGATTGATAGGTAATAAATACCACTGTTTTAATAAATGGGAAGGTATTACCAATCGACAATCTTGAGTCAGAAGACCTGCCTTATCAAAAACCGGTAAAAACTCTACGAGGTATAGAGAAGGTAACCTACATTGCATTAGATGCATGAGGCAATATTCCTTTTCCAACCTGGTTAAGGATTTTTTATTCGTAAAAAAAACTAACTGGAGAGGTAAGAAATGAAAAAAGTATTATTAGGAGTAGCAGTTTTAATACTGCTAAGTGTGGTAGCTACTGGCTGCCAAGGAACAGGTGAAGTAATAAGTTCACCTACCCCATCACCAATATTAACAGCAACACCTTCACAGGAGCCTGTAATAACTGGTGTCACAATAAGTGATTCGCTTGATAGGGTAAGAGAATTTGAACAAATTCCAAAAAAAGTAATTAGTTTATCCCCTACATTAACAGAGATAATCTATGCTCTTGGTATGGATGAAAAATTAGTGGGACGAACAGATTGGTGTGATTATCCTGAACAAGTTTTTGATGTTACATCAGTTGGTAATATGGATATTCCAAGTATTGAAACTATTATTTCCCTATCCCCTGATGTAGTAGTAGTTTCACTAATTACTACAGAAGAAACCGTTAACATTCTAGAAGATGCTGGCATTAAATGTGTAGTAATCGATGGAGAAAATACTTTCCAAGGAGCTTATACAAATATTGAAATGGTTGGTTTACTTCTTGGGGCTACTAATGAAGCAACCACAATGGTTGATCAAATGAAAGATACTGTTAGTGAAATAACTGAAAAAATTAAAAATGAAACACCAAAAACTGTTTATTATGTAATGGGATATGGTGAGTACGGAGACTTTACAGCAGGAGCTGGTACTTTTATAAGTGAAATGATTTCACTTGCAGGTGGCATTAATGTAGCCGATGATACTACTGATTGGTCATATAGTGTTGAAAAACTAGTAGAACATAATCCTGAAGTTTTAATCTGTTCTATGTGGGCTCCTGCAGAAGGATTAAAAGAAGCCACTGGATATAGTGATTTAACTGCCGTAAAAAATGATAGAGTTATAACAATTGAAGATAACTTAATGCAACGAATTGGACCACGAATTACAGAAGGTTTATTAGAAGTTGCTAGAGCACTTCATCCAACATTGTTTGATTAGGAGATAACATGGTCGGTAAAGGGAAAAGAACATATTTCATTAAATATTTACTTCTTTTGATAACACTAATTGCTGTGGCTACCATCGCAGCTTGCCTTGGTGCAGTCAAAATTTCCCTTTACCAGACCGTTACTGTTTTTTTATCAAAGATTCCTTTAATAAAACAATTCATATCAACTGAAAATATTTCAAGTACAACAGAAACAATTATAATGTCTTTACGTCTACCAAGAATTTTAATGGCTATGTTAGTTGGTGCTGGTTTATCAATGTCTGGGGTTGTTTTTCAAGGAATATTTAAAAATCCATTAGCTGATCCATATATTCTTGGTATTTCATCAGGTGCATCATTAGGAGCAGCACTTGCAATAGCTTTTGGTTCACAAGCATTATTCTTTGGATTTGGTCTTATTTCACTTTCTGCATTTTTAGGAGCGTTTCTTGTTATGTTTTTAGTGTACTTTATTGCAAAAGCTGGTGGTAAGTTAGTAACAAATACATTAATACTTTCAGGTGTGGCTATTAGTTTTATGTGTAGTTCTTTTATATCTATGTTAATTATTGCATCTAGAGAAAACACAACTAGAATTGTTTTTTGGACAATGGGTAGTTTAACTAGTGCAAATGGAACTAAATTATTAGTTATGCTACCAATAATTTTAATTGGATTCATTTTGCTATTAGCTTTTTCAAAAGATATTAATATTTTATCTTCTGGAGATGAAACAGCTGTTTCAATGGGAATTAATGTTAATAAAGTTAAATTTGTTTTACTTGGAATTTGCTCGTTAATAACTGCTATCTCTGTAGCATTTACTGGAGTAATTGGTTTTGTAGGATTAATAATCCCTCATGCTGTTAGATTACTATCAGGTCCAGATCATAAACATTTAATTCCCCTATCAGCTTTATCAGGTGCAATTTTTCTAGTTATTTGCGATACAATAGCTAGAGTAGTAATGGCTCCTACAGAAATCCCCATCGGAGCAATTACAGCACTATTTGGAGCACCATTTTTCATCTATCTATTAATTAAAAGTAAAAAGAAGGTATTCATATGAGTTTAATAATTGAAAACCTTCAATTTTCATACGGTAATCTTTCTGTACTAAATGAAATTTCTTCATATTTTGAAGATAGCACATTTTATGCAATTATAGGACCAAATGGTTGTGGAAAATCCACTTTACTAAAATGCCTTTATGGATATTTAGAACCAGCAAGTGGTACTATTTTAATTGATGATAAAGATATTAAAAAAATGAGTCATAAAAAGCGAGCCACAAAAATATCCTATGTTGCACAAAGCAATGAAACAGGATTTGATTTTACAGTAAAAGACATTATCACTATGGGAAGAAATCCTTATATTAAACGATTTTCTTCCATGAGCGAAGATGATATATATCATGTTTATGAAGCAATGGAAAAGACTTCTACTTTAGCTTTTAAAGATAAAAGTATAAACGAATTATCAGGTGGAGAAAAACAACGTGCATTTATTGCTAGAGCATTAGCTCAAGATACTAAGTTTATTTTACTAGATGAACCTGTTTCAAATTTAGATATTAATCACCAAACAGAAATAATGAGTACTGTAAAATCATTATCTACAGATCATAAAAGAACTATTATCTGTGTATTACACGATTTAAATTTAGCTTATCTATATGCTGATTATGTATTATTAATGGATAATGGAAAGGTTCACTCTATTGGAAAACCTGAAAATGTTCTCACTAAAGAAAATATTAAAAGTGTTTATAAAACAGATGTAACTATTTTACAAGATAATACTAGTAAATTAAAATTCATTGTACCAAAAAAATAACATATTTAAATTGTAAAAAACCTC
>JAUUZV010000051.1 GCA_030592085.1 Clostridia bacterium
CAATTGCTTTGTTAGCTTTTTAAACTGTTTTTTTTATCTAAAAATATCTCTTGACATTTAATAGCTGGTCTTATTTAAATTTAATCCTAAACTAATTACTTTGTTTATAATTAGTTTATTTAATACGTAGTCATTATAAACTTAAACTACAAAACTTCATATTCCAAACCTCGCATTCCCAATCTTGAATACTGCTATACCCTAGAGACTTGCTGAGGTTTCTAAGTTTCATTACCCACTCCATATATGTTTTGAATGAATTCAATTTTGTCCATGAATCATATACTTTGATCTGCTCTAATATTAAGCTATCTATTGGACAATGTGGTGGAACAGTTATTTCCTCTAAGCACCATAAGTATTTCAAATACAGATTTAATGATTTTTGTATGGTGCCAACTTTAAGTTCTCCTCCGAATAACAAATCACTATATCCACTTTCTATAACAGATTTAATTGTCCTCATATTACTAATATGCTCTACATCACTAACAGATCTATTATACATTTTAGCAACTTTCATAACCTCACTTGCATATGCATTTCTAAACATAGCTCTATCTTTGTTAGATACATTCTCTACATATGTTTTATTATGCTGTAGTGAAACCTTAATACTCATTAAAATGGCATCGTATTTGTTGTCTACTTTTAAATATTTTAGAAATGCTTGTTTTGTTGTATTTATATTACTCAAACTCACTTAACCTCTTCTCGCTGTCTTTATAGTTTCCTAATTCTACGAAATACTTCTTTGCAGTATCAAATTCGCCCATTCTATATGCAGTAGTTGCTTTAAAGTATAATTTCTTATTGATTTTCTCTTTACACAATTCAATATACTTTTTTGAGTCCTTAAATGACTCAATCTTCTGTAAGGTCTCTAGTGCTAAGTCGTAGTTTTGAATATCATACAACCCTAATGCTCTTTTATATGTTTCTTCTTCATCAATTTCCATACCTGAAATCTCATATTTTATATTAGTGAAGGTTTCTTCCTTTTTAGTGTTAATAACGTTGTTTTTTGTGATTGAAGATTCCATTCTAGGTGTCTCGTTTTTATGAGAAAGATTAATTCTATCTAGTTTTTCAATAATAGCCTCTTGTTTTTTTAACATGTTCAAATCAGGTAATCCTATAACATATAATAAAGTAAACATGCCAAATAAGAATCCTAGTAAATAGTATTTGATTTTATCTTCATAACCCTTCTTTTCTGCTAATAGTCCACAATAAATAGCTTGAACAGTCCAATATAAGATAAGTGTAAACCATATCCATCCGTTCATAATTTCTCCTAACATAATTAATTATTTTATATACATTTCCCTATTTCTATTATACAAAACATTTATATGTATGAAAAGACTGAATGCTAAATTAGCATTGTATTTCCTCGTTTCATATATTATTAAGTAACATAAACGTTCGTTTATGATACTTTTTCTGCATACTAAAAATCACCTAATATAGTCTATATATTGGTAACAAAACTCGTCACAAAATCAAAGTATCAATTGCTACACCTATTAGGGTTTTTGTTACTAAATAACTCTAACCTATTATTTTGCAGCATAAGAAAAGTCACACAAACGGTCATTTATGTGACTTCTATTTCATTATTATTTAGTTTGAATTTTTTATTCTATTTATTATTTTTCAACTGTGTTTTGCAATTTGGGCAAATATAGTATCTTTTATTAATTGACTTCCCAATTAAATATACAATTACACCCATAATTATAGAGCTTATAAGACTAGTATTAGCTACAATTGAATATAATATAAAGCCAACAACAATTAAAATAATTGGTAGAGTGATCATTACACGAATCCATAAAGGAACAATCTTTTCTCCTACGCCCATTGGACCAGAATATCCACATTCTAAACAAAGTAAATCTTTATGCTCATTGCTTTTCTTAAGTTCTATTAAAATATTTTCATCTACAAAATTTTTACTACTATCATTAATTGAATTTCCAGTTTTTTTATTGAGGGTTAAGTTTTTTTCTGTAGCGCTAACCCAATTTTTCATACCAGATGTCCAAACTTTTGTAGAACCCTTTATCTCTCCACTGTTTATTAACTGAGTTATTTTTGTATGTGTTATAGGGCCAATTTTAATACCTTTTTTTATATAGTACCATTTAGAAGTATCGTTATTAGCTATTGATTCATTCATTTGTTTAATTGCCACAGCAAGAGTCCAATTTTCACCAGAATTTAAAATATCTATTAATTTTTGAATTTTATGAGGATTAGATAACTCAAATGGTATTATACAATTTTCATAAGCATTATACTTTTCAAGCAACTCACTGTATACTTTGCTTATTTTTTTATCTAGTTCAATCTTTCTTTTTTGTATAGCTTTCTTTTTCCTAGTATAGTAAATTGTAGGAATAATCACACATAAAATAAATGCAAGAATAATAAACATATATATCCATAAATAATCATGATAGTAATCTTTAAAAACTAAACTCGAAACTATTGTTAATGCAATTCCTAAAGAAAGTATATTCATCAAATCAGGTTTTTCGAGTATCGTCATATCTCTTTGAAGATTATTATATTCTACATATTTCTCCATATGTTGTAAAAAATACTTCTGTATATTCTTTATTTCATCTAAAATACTTGCTTTATTCTTATCCATAATTACCTCTATATCTTTGTAATTATTCTCAGATATTAGACTATTATTGTTAGCATTTGCACCAATAAATGGAAAAGTTAGTATAATAATAAAATAACAAATGCAATACACCAAACAAATGCATAAGTATTTTTCTGTTCCAACAATTTCGCTCTTTTAAATAGATATACTGGAACTAAAATTATCCACCAAAAATAACCACTAATATCATAACCAGATTTTTTTATTGCACGTAAGTCAAGAACATATGCGAAAATATTCAGAAGAATAGCTATAAACCACAACGAACCACTAACTACACCAATAGCATTTGTGATAGCATATTCAAGAACTGCTCCAATAATAGGCATAAATGCAAGCAACCATACAAATACACTAGATACTTCACTTTTTGGTATAGGCGGAACTTCTTCTAATGTGGTAATTTCTTTTAACTTTAACCAATGATACATATCATTTTTCCACATTAGTGTTTCTTGATTAATAATGTTTTCTTCAGTCAACTTTTTAACTTGCTCTACTGATATTGGGCCATTTTTTTCTTCACCTACTTTATAGAACCATATTTTTGGAGATCCTGAAAGAGCATCACTTAAATTAGTAACAGTCTCTTTATTAGAATTTTTTACTATTTCTTTATCAATTGCTATTTCTTTTTTTATTGGATTCCCACAATGAACACACGCTTTTGCCTTATCAGATATTTCTTTATTACATTCTGAACATTTTACTAAAGCCATAATATACCCCTTACTATTTTAATTATTATAAAATTTATCTAAGTCTATGCGGAAAACAGCACATTAATGTATTACCGCTAAATATTTACAATTGAATCCTTTAAATACCCTAATTACATAATAACATTTTGTTTATAAAACTACCATTATTTTATAAATTCTGCTAAAACTACATTATCAATTTCTAATAATAGTATAGTCTAATTTTAAATACTTAATCCTTTTTACTTAAGTTAATTAATCATTCCAAAAACTAACTTGATTGTCATTGTTGTCATACAGTTCTCCATCATCATCTTCACTGATATTTCAAACACCTCTACCTTCTCCCAGTTAAAATCGCTATATCCTATATCTATAACAGACTTAATAGTTCTCATATTATCAACATGTTCTTCATCCGTAACAGAGATCTAACATACATATTCATTTTAGGCATTTCTATTAAAAGTGATTAGTCTAAATATATGAAAGATTGGGGTGCATTTCTTATACCATAGTAAGAGAGTTCTTTAGGTTCGTCATATTCTTTTATTTCTCCAAGCTCGTACGCATATGCTACTTTATTTTCAGAGAAATATTTATTATAGAAAGTATCTTTAATTCCCGAATGGTCTTTTGTTCTTTCCCATAGACGAGTAGGTTCATCACTAATTATTGATAATACCTCAACCTCTGCAACAATCTTTTTTACTGGATTAGTACAATATATTAGTATTTTATCAACTTTTCTTTTTGCGATCCTTGTTCTATATTCATACTTTTTGTTACCTAACAATATTTCTTCTACATATTTAGGATTAATTGATAATAGAATACTACACATTTAATAGCCCTCTCATCTTTCTATTGATTATATACATCAGTTTCTGCTTCTTTTAAAATTAAATCAAATTCCTCAGCTGTAATTATTGTAAATGGTCTTGGACCTTCACCCCTCTTAATAATACCATTATCCCACAAAAATTCTAAAATTGGTCTTTTTTTAAGACTTTTTATATATATAAATTTAATTAATAAAAGTGATTTTTGTTTAGTCCTCCAAAAGCTGTCTAAATCTTCTGGAGAAAACACTGTTCTGTTTTTACATGCATCAAGGTAACACTCTTTGCTCTCAAAATCAAATAATACTTCATCAATAATTCCAATTGTAGTAATAACGCTATTATACCTACCTGATTTTCCCCTAGGAGCAGTCCTATAAAACAAAACGATATCTCCAGGCACCATTCCTCTCTCAAAGGAAAACGATATGTATGCTTTCTCAAGTGCATATTTATGTGCATCATTCGCTACAAAATCTCCCTCATCTTCATTATTTAATTTAGAATCGGGAAACAAATGTGTATGCCATTTTGGGTAAATCGGTACAAAATAATACTGAGAATTCTTATAATTGATATTAGGATAGTTCTTCTTAACACCTACTTTCTTATCATAAAAATCCATTTTTTTGACATAGACAGTTTCGATTCCATTATCTCCCTCTTTTGACCCATGCTTGCAGAATCCCCATTTTTCCAACAAATCAATAAGAGCTAATAATTCTTCTTTATCTTCAAAAATAGTAACATAAATTTCATCCACATTATATTGAATTGCATTATCAAATATTATTTTAATAAACCTTTCTCCCAGCCTAAAACCTGTAGACTCAACTTTGAATGTCCCCACCTTCAATCTCTTCGCTTTATGAAAAGCTGGTGATATATCATAATAATTTTCACTTTCCTCGAGTTTTAAGTATAGAAATCCAAGTATTTCATTATCATTCATACATATATAAGCTTCCTCATTACACTTCTTGTTAAACCAATCTGAAAATTCACTATAACTAGACTTTAGGCTATTAAAAAATACATCATTAATATCAATTTCACCAAAATATTTTTTCTTAACAGATAACATTTTATAATTAACAAATTCAGGATACTTGCTTCTAGCAACTTCTATAAATTGATCAATTGATATAACTTTATTTTTTATATTTAAATCATTTGCTTTTCTTAGCATCTTTCTATCTTCTGTTATTAGTAATCCAATTCTTTTAAGATATACTTCATTCAATAGATGATCATCTATATAGTCATTCTCGGTTTTAGAGTATGGTTTTAATATCTCAATTAACTTAGGATCAAGTTGTGTTTGTATTTTTATAATATTATAACTTTCTATTTTAACTAATATTGTTTCAACTAGTTCTTTATCTGCATGTAACTTGATTTCTTCAATTGATAGAGGATGAATATATTTATTTAGTTTTAATTTGTCAATCCAATAATATAAATTTCCGATGCTTGCATTTAAAGCAACATTACTCTCCCTATGAATAATAATATTTGTGTCTAGTAGTATATTCATGTTTTTTCTCCTAAAGTTAATAACTCTTTTATTCTATCTGAATCATTTCCATTATATTTCATAGCATATTCTAAACATGGAACGTTAATACCCTGAGCAATTTCCATACAGTATTTTTCTTCCTCTAACTGAAATCTCTTAATGTATTCAATTTTATAATTAAATTTATCACGTTTGGCTAGATTCCTTACAATGATATTATTATCTGCTTTTAATAGTACAATTCTACTTAAGTTAATATTTCTAAAAACAAACATTGGTAATTTCTCAATTTTCCCCTCAGGATTCATTATGCAAAAATGGCCATCCAGAATAATTGAACTATTCTTTTCTAGAATCAAATTTACACTTTCTATTAATGCTTTTTGGTTGTTAGTTTTTGATTTAACTGTTTTTTTTGCTCCATATCCTTCATTCACTTTTTTAGATATTAATTCGCTAGAAGAAAAATACGGAATATTTAACTTTAAACTAAGTTCTTTACAAATAGAACTTTTTCCAACTCCATATACACCTGCAATAAAAATTATATTCCCTATCTTAATTTCATTCATTAAAATAATTATATCAATTTACATTTTTATTGTCTACCAAGAATCTATTTTTTTGATTAGGAGGCAAACAACCTCAGTATTTTTATAGCATCATAATTATGTATAGAGAATATTTGCCGAAGGCTACTAGGAATCTTCCTCATAACAGAAACCCATACTATTAAAAGGAAGATGTATGAAACATAACCATCTATGCTTTCTTGGTGCTCGTTTTGGTGCTCACACTTCGAATATCCTATATATACTTATATATACTTAATGAACTTGTCAATATGGCTGAAAGCCTTTTATCATAGTACTTAACGGCACTTATTAGTACTTAAATTAATCTATTGAAAACACCACTCGTACACCTGGAAATCGTGTTCATATTCCTTTTTTTTCAAGTTAAATTATTATTTAAGTTAACCATGAATTTTCAGAAGTGTTTTATTTGTTTTCAAAAGTTATTTTGTCTTTAAATTTAGAAGAATTATATGAATTAATACATCCACAATATTTTTGCCTATACATTCCATGGTCCCTAGCCATATTCTGTCCTTCTCTATAAAAAGGTCTAAAATCAATGTATAAGAATTTAACATTATATTTATCAGCCATTTCATTTGCGATTTTAATTATCTTTTCATGTTGTTGATAAGGACTTATTAATAATGTAGTTGTAAAATGAGTATAATTATTTTCTTTAGCAAATTTTGCAGTTGTTTCAATTCTTAGCTTATAACAAAAATCACAGTTATCTAATTGTTTTTCCCAGTCTGATTGTCTAAATGATTCAAGATGGTGAAGTTTAACATTTTCTTCTTTACAAAAACTCTCTAGTGTAGTAAATCGATGTACATATTCTTTATAGGGATGAATATTAGGGTTGTAGTATAAACTGTCATATGAAATATCCCTAGTTTTAAAATATTTGTTAATGTATATTAAACAAGGAGCACAACAAGTTTGTATAAGTAAACTATCATTTTTTTTCATATTTTATTCCTAAATGTTTATAACCTAGTTTTGTTATCATTCTACCTTTAGGTGTTTTGTTAATAAATCCAAGTTGAAGTAAAAATGGTTCATACACATCTTCAATAGTTTCTTTTTCTTCACTAATTGCAGCTGAAATCGTTTCTAAACCAACTGGTCCCCCACCAAACTTATTAATAATAGTTAATAAATATAATCTATCAGTTGCATCTAAACCAATTGAATCTACTTCAAGTTTTAAAAGACTATGGTCTGCTATTTCTTTATTTATTACTTTCATGTTACTTATTTGTGCAAAATCTCTAACTCTTTTTAATAATCTATTTGCAATTCTAGGTGTTCCTCTTGAACGTCTAGCAATCTCAAAAGCTCCTTGTTCATCAATAGGAAAATGTAATATACCTGCAGAACGTTCAACAATTATTTTTAATTGTTCAGAAGTATACATATCTAATCTAGATATAACTCCAAATCGGTCTCTTAGTGGAGAAGTTAACATACCAGCTCTTGTAGTAGCACCAATTAAAGTAAATTGAGGTAAATCTAAGCGTATACTTCTAGCGCTAGGACCTTTACCAATTATAATATCAAGAGCATAATCTTCCATTGCTGGATACAGTATTTCTTCTACAGCTCTGTTTAATCTATGTATTTCATCAATAAATAGCACATCATTTTCACCTAAGTTAGTTAAAATAGCAGCTAAGTCCCCTGCTTTTTCAATAGCTGGCCCACTTGTAACACGAATACTAACACCTAACTCAGTTGCAATAATATTTGCTAGAGTTGTTTTTCCAAGTCCTGGTGGACCATATAGTAAAACATGGTCAAGTGCTTCTTCTCGCTGTTTAGTTGCTTTAATAAACACCTTTATATTTGCTTTAACTTTTTCTTGGCCAATATATTCTTCAAAATTTCTTGGTCTAAGAGAATTTTCATTAAAATCCTGTGTAGTTAATTTATTATCTAAATTTCTTTCATTTTCCATTTTTACTCCATTAACCAATTGCTCTTAGTGCTTTTTTTATTATATCTTCTAATGAATCGCTTTCATTATATACTTTTTCAATAAGCTTTATAGCATCTTTTGATTTATATCCAAGAACCATTAATGCCATTTTAGCTTCATTTAACAATTCATCATTTATATTATCGTTTATTATAACTTGTTCATCATTTATATCTAAATTCTTAAATTTATCTTTTAACTCTAAAATGATTCGTTGAGCTGTTTTTTTACCAACTCCATTTGCTTTCGAAATCGTTTTATCATCATTTGTAGCAACTGCCATTGCAAATTTATTAGTACTTAATGTAGATAATACAGCAATACTTGCTTTAGGGCCAACTCCAGAAATACTAATAAGCATTTTAAAAATCACTAATTCTTCTTCATCCATAAATCCAAACAAAGAAAATTGATCTTCTCTAACATGAAGATATGTATGAAGTTTTACTTCATCATTAATATTAATTTTCGAAAGTGTAGTTAACGATGTAAATATTCCATAACCAATCCCATTATTTTCAATAATTAATTTTTGATTATCCTTATTAACAGCTTTACCTTTAATAAATTCGTACATTAAATCTCCTTTTCAAATCTAGGATTATATGAATGTGCATGGCATATAGCTACAGCTAGTGCATCTGCAGCATCGTCAGGTTTTGGAATAGTTTTTAAATTAAGTAATACTTTAACCATCTGTTGCACTTGACTTTTCGCAGCTCTCCCATATCCACAAACCGCTTGTTTAACCTGTAACGGTGTATATTCATACACTGGAAGATTATTATATGAACCACTTAATAATACCACACCACGACCATGGCCCACTTTAATGGCTGTTTTAGTATTTGTATTAAAAAACAATTCTTCAACAGCCATGAAATCTATATTATTTTTTTTTATTAATTCATTAATTTGAGTATAGATTACTAATAACCGCTTAGAAAAGACCATATCAGCCGGAGTTGTAACGGCTCCATAGTCAATAACAGAAAACTTATTTCCTTTGTATTCTACAATACCATAACCGGTAATTGCATACCCTGGATCAATACCTAAGATGATCATAATTCCTCGCATAATGAATATTTAAAAAATATATTGCATATATATACATTTTACTGTATACTACCTATAATGTAAATATTTTATCATACTTGAGGAGGATTTTGTATGAGTAATAAAGAGAAATTTCTGTTAGCGTATTCTGGAGGATTAGATACATCCATTATTATAACTTGGTTAAAAGATAATTATGATTGTGAAGTAGTTGCAATGGCTGCTGATGTGGGACAAGGTGAAGAATTAGACCCTTTACATGAAAAAGCAAAAAAATCAGGGGCTAGCAAATTATACATTGAAGATTTAAATGATGAATTTGTTAATGACTATGTATTCCCTACTTTAAAGGCTTCTGCTGTTTATGAAAACAAGTATCTACTTGGTACTTCCTTTGCTAGACCTATTATTGCAAAGCGATTAGTAGAGATAGCTTTATTGGAAAATTGCTCAACAATAGTTCATGGTTGTACTGGTAAAGGTAATGATCAAGTTCGTTTTGAGTTAGCAATAAAAGCTTTAGCTCCTCATATTAAAATTATAGCTCCATGGAGAATTTGGGATATTAAATCTAGAGAAGATGCAATTGATTATGCTAATGAGCGTAATATTCCTATTCCTGTTACTAAAAAAGATAACTATAGTAGAGATCGTAATATATGGCATTTAAGTCATGAAGGTAGTGATTTAGAAAGTCCTAGTAATGAACCTAATTATGATAAATTACTAAAACTTTGTGTTACACCTGAAAATGCACCTGATAAAGCTGAATATGTAAAAGTTGAGTTTGAAAAAGGAATTCCAGTTGCTGTTAATGATAAAAAAATGGATGGAGTTGCCTTATTAACAGAATTAAATAAAATAGGTGGTAAACACGGTATTGGTATCATTGATATCTGTGAAAATCGTTTAGTTGGAATGAAATCACGTGGTATATATGAAACACCTGGTGGATCAATTTTATTTTATGCACATAACGAATTAGAATATTTATGTTTAGATAGA
Organism: Clostridia bacterium; assembly: GCA_030592085.1. Taxonomy (GTDB): domain Bacteria; phylum Bacillota; class Clostridia; order DUPQ01; family DUPQ01; genus JAFGUQ01. The sequence goes on from JAUUZV010000051.1 coordinate 10,369, forward strand.
GAAACATATCATTATAAAGAGGTTGTTTCTAAAAAATTCGCTGAATTAGTATATAATGGTCAATGGTTTACTCCATTACGTGAATCAATAAGCGCATTTGTTGATGTTACACAACAAAACGTAACAGGTTGTGTTACACTAAAATTATATAAAGGAAATATTATTCCAGCAGGTACAACATCTAAATATTCATTACATGATGAAGAATTATCATCCTTTGAAAAGGATAATGTTTATACTCAAAGTGATGCAGAAGGATTTATTAATTTATTTGGCTTACCTTTAAAAGTACAAGCATTAATGGATATAAAAAATAAGGAAAAATAATATGAAACTATGGGCAGGACGATTTTCAAAAGATACTGATAAACTAACAAATGATTTTAATTCATCTATATCATTTGATTATAGGTTGTATAAATATGATATTTTAGGAAGTATTGCTCATGCTACAATGCTTGGTAAGTGTAATATAATTTTATTACAAGATAGTATTAAAATCGTATCTGGATTAGAAGAAATTTTAAGTGACATTGAAAATGGCTCTCTTTCTTTTGATTCAGATGCTGAAGATATTCATATGTTTATTGAAACTATCTTAATTAGTAGAATTGGTGAAGCTGGTAAAAAACTTCATACAGGACGAAGTCGAAATGACCAAGTTGCTTTAGATACTAGAATGTATGTAAAAGAAGAAATCAAAGAGATAAATAATTTAGTTATTTCTTTACGTAAAACACTTGTAAATTTATCTGATAATCATAAAGAAAGTTATATGTCAGGTTATACACATTTACAAAAAGCACAACCTACTACATTAGCACATCATTTAATGGCATATTATGAAATGTTCACACGTGATAACAGTCGTTTAGATGATATTTATAAACGAACTGACTTTATGCCTTTAGGAAGTGGTGCCATGGCAACTACTACCTACCCACTTGATCGTCAAATGGTATGTGATTTATTAGG
>JAUUZV010000090.1 GCA_030592085.1 Clostridia bacterium
AAAAGAGGAGTATAATTATGAGAGTAAATAGAAAAATACGAAAAAGCAATCAAAGTTCAAAATGTTATGGAAGTAATTGTATAAAAGAAGTTTACAGCAATGGTGTTCCAAACCGTGCCTGTGTTAACTTTATTATTATTTAGAGGTGAAAAAAATGAGTGATGAAAGAAAAAAAATTCTTGAAATGTTAGAAAATGGTAAAATTAAAGCTGATGAAGCGTTGGAATTATTAAATGCAATTGGTGAAGATGAAACCATTGAAGAACCAGGAAAAAGAAAACCAGGGAAAGCAAAGTTTTTACGAGTAAGAATTGATGCTGCTGAAAAAGATGGTAAAGAAAAAGTCAAAGTGAATGTTAATATTCCTTTATCAGTTGCTAAGAAAGTTACTTCATTAAAAGGATTGATTCCTAAAAGTGCTAAAAAAGAAATGGAAAATGAAGGATTTAATATTGACGATATTGATTTAAAAGAATTAATTGAAGCATTCGAGAAAGGTGATATGGATGAAAATCTAGTTGATATTGAAGCTGGAGAAGGCGATAGCCGTGTTGTGGTGAAAGTTTATGTCGATTAATTTTGGAATATTATTAGTACATATTAGAATAAAGAAATTTTTTATAGCAATACCATTTTCAACATATTTCTTAACTGATTTAATCCGTGGGTTTATTGATTTGTTTGACTTGATAGGTTGGAAAAAATTAAAAAATGAAGATATTACAAAAAATGGGCTATTAACACTTTGTACAATCCTACAATTATCAAGAAATACAGGAAGATATGATTTAGTGGATATTAAAGTAGGTAGCAAAAAAGAAGGAAAGGTACGAATTAAAATAAAGGTGATATAAAATGAGAAAATTAATTATTAGATCAGCAGTTTACTTTACAGTTCTATTTGTTCTTAGCTTATTACTTAAGCAATTTGATGCCACACCAGTTATTTTAATCGGTGGAGCAGTAGTGTTAGCGTTATTTAATACGATACTAAGACCAGTACTAAATATTTTGGCTTTACCAATTAATATTTTAACATTTGGAATTGGAATTATATTTGTCAATATTTTGACTTTACTAATTACAGATGGAATATTTATTAGTATCACAATAACTGGATTTTGGATATACACCCTAATTGCCATATCGATAATGTTGTCTGATGGATTTATTAGGCATAGAATAATTGAGAAGAAGCTGTCTTAAAACAGCTTCTTTTTAAATGCATCTTTAATTGTTTGATCAATACCTAGTTTAAATGGTCCCCTAAATCCTGAATATGTAGGTGCATCAATACCCTCATAACCACCTTCTTTTATTATTTTATCTGATGGAATATAGGTTAGTGCTTCATGATAACCTAAGAATATAACATCGCTATCTTTAAAAACTTCTTTAACGGCTAACTTAACTTCATAGCAAATTTCTCCACCCATATACACCATATATAAATTATCTGTCATTTTTATAAAACCTGCATGAATAGTTACATTATCATCTTGTTCATCAAAATGCTCTAAAAGATTTTTTATAACATTAACTATATATCCTGAAACCTCTGTTAAACGTTTTTCAAAAAATGCTTTATCAAGTGGTTGAATAATCACATTGATTGGGAAAGCACTTCCTTTAAAATTAGGAGTTATTTCTTTATATTGATTGTTAACAATCAATAAATTAATTGAATTTTTTATAGATTTTGCTAATTCATCTACTTCGTTAAATGTACAAGGTCCAAAGCGTTCTTGCCTAGCAGTAATTTTTGGTCGCATGTTTCCAGCAGCTCCTTGTAAAAAGAAACATGTAGCTCCATAATATTCAGCTTCAATTAATTGATTAACTCTACCTGGAAATTCAGAAGAAAGATGAAGTGTGCTTGCTAAAGTTACAGGGTGACAAGAATAATTAAATAAAACTCCTTTAATAGTTTGTTGACTATCCTTAACTATTAATACACTTAACTCATCATCTGTAATACCTTCGTAATTTGGTGCAAGCTTGATTCCTTCATTTGTAACTCGTCTTCTATTAATATTCCATCTACCGCTTGTTACACCATAATGTAATGAACCAACTTGTATATTAATAAAAGTTCTATCAATACAAAGTAATGTTCTCTCAAGGTAATAACTTTCTAAAGGTGACTCATCAAAACGCTCAGTATGTGATGAAACTTTAGGACCAGCATGAGTGTGGGAATAAGAAATTATAACTTGTTCTTTGGAAATCTGATATTTAGATTGTAAATAATCAAATATCTTTTCATTAAATGGATAGTTGTAGTGAAGAAGATCAAATGCAACAATAAATAACTTGGTTTTATTACTATCAATAAATAAACATTTAACATAAAAATCATCATGAATAGTTAAAAATTCTTCTTCTCTTGAGGCATAGCCTGACATGGTTACTTTTTTATATGGAGTAATTAACTCTCTAGCAATTGCAAATTTCATAATAAAACCTTTCTTCAATAATATTATATGATATTATTGATTATATTATTACACAAAAAAAGAAAACAACGCAACATAAAATATTTATTAAAAGGAGATATATATGATTATTACAACAACCCCCAGCATTGAAGGAAAGAATATTGTTGAATATAAGGGAATTGTTTTTGGTGAAGTGATAAATGGAGTAGATTTTATTAAAGATTTTGCTGCAGGTATTACTAATTTTTTAGGTGGACGAAGTGGATCTTATGAAGGCGAACTAATAGATGCTAGACAAAATGCAATTAAAGAAATGAAGCAGCGAGCAATTCAATTGGGAGCTAATGCTATATTATCAGTGGATATTGACTATGAAGTGCTTGGTCAAAGCAACAATATGTTAATGGTAACAGCATCTGGAACAGCTGTAATTGTTAAATAATATAAGTTGAAGTATAGAGGCAATATGTGTTATACTATTTTACAGTAAAATGCGATGAATAAGACAAGTAATATCTAAGGACTAATAAGAGAATTAATACATTTGCTGAGAGTATTATATAGATCGATTTATGAACATTCACTTAGGAGCATATGTCATTGAAAAAAGTAGGTGACATCGGTGTAAGATACGGTATAGTCTGTTAAGAAGTCAATTTATTGAAAATTGGGTGGTACCGCGGAGAATCCCTTCGTCCCTTGCTGGATGGAGGGTTTTTATATTTTTTTAAAGGAGTTTCAATTATGAAACAACAATTACAAAACATATTACATCAAGTAACTAAACAAGCTAAAGATGTAAAAAGTTTACAGGATATTGAGAAATTACGTGTCAAGTTCTTAGGAAAAAAAGGAGAATTGACTGGTGTATTGCGTGGAATGGGAGCTTTATCTAAAGAAGAACGACCAATTATTGGGAAACTAGCCAATGAGGTTCGTGAAAGTATAGAAACTTTAATTAAGCAAGCAAATGAAAAGTTATTATCTATTGAAAAAAATATTCAATTTAAAAAAGAAAAACTAGACGTTACAATGCCAGGAAAAACCTATGAAATTGGGAAAAAGCATCCACTAACATTAGTAATTGAAGAAGTTGAAAATGTTTTTCTAGGTTTAGGTTATCAAATTGCTGAAGGACCAGAAATAGAACTTGTGCATTATAATTTTGAAGCATTAAATATACATGAAGGTCATCCAGCACGGGATGAACAAGATACATTCTATATTCAACCAGATGTACTTTTAAGAACACAAACATCACCTGTACAGATTAGAGTGATGGAAAATACACAACCACCTATTAAAATTATTTGTCCAGGTAGGGTATACCGTTCTGATGCTGTAGATGCCACCCACTCACCTGTTTTTCATCAAATTGAAGGATTAGTAGTTGATAAGGGAATTACCATGGGCGACTTGCGTGGTACTCTTGAAGTATTTGCAAAAAGTATGTTTGGCGAAAATACGAATATTCGTTTTAGACCACATCATTTTCCTTTCACAGAACCAAGTGCTGAAGTAGATGTTTCTTGTTGGAATTGTAATGGTGAAGGTTGTAAAGTATGTAAAGGTGAAGGCTGGGTTGAAATATTAGGTGCTGGTATGGTACATCCAAAAGTTTTAAGAAACTGTGGCATAGATCCTGAGATATACAGTGGATTTGCTTTTGGCTTAGGTGTTGAAAGAACTGCTATGGGGCGATTTGGCATTGATGATTTACGACTGTTATATGAAAATGACGTTCGTTTCTTACAACAGTTTTAGGAGGATATTATGAAAGTACCAATTAGTTGGTTAGCAGACTATGTTGAAATTAAAGAAAATATAAAAAAGTATAGTGATATGATGACCATGTCAGGTTCTAAAGTAGAAGGTTATGAGAATCCATTTCACGAAATTACAAATGTTGTTACAGGAAAAATAACTGAAGTAACAACTCATCCTGATGCAGATAAATTAATTGTCACAAAGGTTGATGTAAAAACTGAGATAATACAAATTGTAACTGGAGCTAAAAATGTTTCCAAAGGAGACATTATACCAATTGCTCTACACAATTCCACATTGCCAAATGGAGTTATTATTACAAAAGGACAATTACGTGGAGTAGAATCAAATGGAATGATGTGCTCAATTCAAGAACTAAATTTAACTGTAAATGATTTTCCATTAGCAAGTGAAGATGGAATATTTATATTACCTGAAAACACACCTTTAGGAATTGATATTAAAGAAGTATTAGGTTTAGATGATACTGTAGTTGAATTTGAAATCACTTCAAATAGACCAGATTGTTTGTCTATTATTGGATTAGCTAGAGAATCAGCTGTAACATTAGGAAAGAAATTTAAATTACCAAGTATTTCACTTAAAGAGAATGGTAATGGTAGTGTTTCAGACTTTATAAAGGTAACCATAGAAGATTATGAATTGTGTAAGCGTTATGCTGGAAAGGTTATAACTGACGTTACAATAAAAGAATCACCATTATGGATGAGAAAACGATTAAGAGATGCAGGAGTTAGACCAATAAATAATATTGTGGATATTACTAATTATGTAATGTTAGAATATGGACAACCAATGCATGCTTTTGATTTAGATTATTTACAAGAAAAACATATTATTATAAGACGGGCAAAAGAAGATGAGATTATTCACACCCTTGATGACCAAAAAAGAACATTAAATTCTCGAAATCTAATTATTGCTGATGGTGATAAAGCCATTGCAGTAGCTGGTGTTATGGGAGGAGCGAATTCTGAGGTTAATAATGATACAACATCAATATTATTTGAATCAGCAAACTTTGACGGTGTATCTGTAAGATTAACAGCAAAACAACTCGGATTGAGAACAGAATCGTCATCTAGATTTGAAAAAGGATTAGACCCATATAATGCGGAATCAGCGTTATTAAGAGCTTGTGAGTTAGTTGAGCAATTAGGTGCTGGTAAGGTTGTTCCTGGTATAATTGATTGTTATAAAGAGTTGCCAGATAAAAAAATAGTACCATTTAGACCTAAAAAGATGAATGAATTTTTAGGTACATCAATAGATGATAAAACAATGGTCGATATACTAACTTCACTTGAATTTGAGGTTAATATGGAAAAAATGGAAATAGCTGTCCCAACATTTAGATCTGATGTGGAAGCTTGGGCAGATATTTCAGAAGAAGTAGTACGGTTTTATGGATATAATAATATTAAAGCTTCATTACAATCAGGAAATAGAGCAACACAAGGAATAAAAACCTATGAGCAGCGAATTAGAGATACCATAAGAGATACTATGTTGTCTATGGGGCTAATGGAAATTTATACTTATTCATTCACTTCGCGAAAAGTATTTGATAAATTATTATTACCTACTGATTCACCATTACGGAAAACTGTAGTTATTACTAACCCTTTAGGAGAAGATTTTTCAATAATGAGAACTACTACTATTCCTGAAATGCTTCAAGTTATTTCACATAATTATAACCGTCGTATTTCAAAAGCTAGCTTTTTTGAAACATCACATACCTATCATCCTATAGAAGGAGAAAAGTTACCTAATGAGAAAAATGTACTAACAATAGGACTTTATGGTGATAGCGATTTTTATTCAATAAAAGGAATGGTGAAAACATTAGTTGAGATTTTAGGTATCAATAATGTTAGATATACTTTAGATAATGATAATCCAAGTTATCATCCTGGTAGATGTGCACATGTGATTGTTAATGAAGAAATTATTGGTACAATAGGGGAAATTCATCCAGATGTAGCAAATAATTTTGAAACACCAAAAAGAAGTTATATTGGTGAATTAGATATTGATAAATTATATAAATTAACAAATGTTTTGAAAAGTTATAATGGATTACCTAAATATCCTGAGGTAGACAGAGATTTAGCTATGGTGGTTGATGAAACAGTTGTAACTTATGATATAGAGCAAGTAATTAAGAGTAGTGGGGGAGACTTATTGCAATATGTAACATTATTTGACGTTTATAGAGGCGAACAAGTTGGAGAAAATAAAAAAAGTATGGCTTACTCATTATCTTTTAGAGCTGATGATCGTACACTGACTGATGATGAAGTTAATAAAGCTGTAGCAGAAATACTATTAAAACTAGATAGCGAATTAGGAGCAATATTACGTTAATGAAAGAGATTTATGAAAGATTTTCTAAAGACCGTTTTGCCAAGTTATGTGGTATAGCAATTGATGATATTCAAGTAGGTTATGCAAAAACATCAGTAATGGTAAAAGATCAACATTTAAATGGTGTAGATATTACTCAAGGTGGATTAATCTATACTTTAGCTGATGTGGCATTCGCTTGTGCATCAAACTCATATGGGCCAATAGCAGTAGGTTTGAACACTACTATGTCATTTTTCAAACCTACTACAACAGGGCATAAACTGATTGCAATTGGGAAAGTAGATTCACTAACAAGGAAAACATGCACAGTTACAGTGGAAGTTTTCCAACAAGATGTATTAGTTGCTAAAATGTTAGGAACTGCATATGTTAAAGGGAAAAAAATATAAGTTAATAATCAATTAAAACAATGGGTATATAGTTTGTCTATCAAATCATAATATGATATTATTTTAGTAATAAAGGTGGTAACAATGAGTAGTATCTATAGTACATTTTATAACGATGGTAAATTAATCATTTTTGCATTACTCATGTTTTCAATGTTTTTAACTGTATATGTTACAGTTATAATATTAACTAATCTTCGACAGAATAAATTAATTTACCCATATATTATTTATCAGTTAATTGCTTTTATTGTACAATTCATCACATTAATGAAGTTATTAGCAATGCCTGATCAGTTTATTTTCTTAACAAAAATAAGTGCAATAATGTCAGTTTATCTTGAAAGCTTATTTTTAATTCTGATATTCTCGCTTGTGTTTGAAAAAACTCCATCATTATCATTTATGTTATCAATGATTGCAATACCTTTTGTTCTTATGAATATAATTATTATTGAACCCACATCACTTATAACAAGTGCAGAAGCTTATCAGATTAATTATGGTATGATTTATTATGTAAAAGGGATTTATCAATATGCAGTGGCATTTATTTCACTAATAGTAGTATATGTTTTTATATATAGAATTAAAGGAAAATTTGTTATAACAGATATTTGGTTATCATTGCTAATTTTATTACCTATATGTTTTGATGTTTATTCACGGTTTTTTCAAAATGGTGCATATGAAGAAATTTCTTATCTTTTGTTATTTACAAAACAATTAATTTTATTATATACAATTTCTCAAAAATGGGCATTTAAAATGCTAAATAATATACAAAAAAATACTTTAAATATAATAAGTGATGGAGTAATAATTATAAATAGTTATGGTACAATTGTATATTCAAATGGAAATGGTTTGTTAGAGAAAATAACATTAGTGGAAAGTGAAAATCAATTAAAGAATGAGCTAAATAAATTATTAATAGAACCTTCATTTGCGATTAATGAATTACCATTCTCTTTAGTCGAAGAAAATATACAGTTTGATTTTCAAACAAAAGACTATTTATATTATTTATGTTCAATTAATCAATTATTTGGTGAACGAAACACTAAAGTAGGTGTAATCGTTTCACTCACTGATATCACTGAATATAAGTTATTAATTGACGAACTTACAGAGAAAAATGTAAATTTAGATAAAGCAAATAGTGAGTTAGAGAATCAAGAGTTGATTATTAGAAATATTGGAAAAATGAAGAAAAAAGAAAAAATTTCTCAAGATATTAGAGATTTATTAGCAAATACTATGACACAAATACTTACAAGTTTAGAAGCAAGTGAAATACTACTTACTATGGATAAAGAAAAAGCAAAAACATCACTAAAAGATGTTATGGAATTGGCTACAGAATATTTAGACAGAGTGAGGAAAATGGTATCAAGTCTTAAAGATGGATAGGAGAATGAAAATGATTAAAATTGTTATTGTTGATGATCATGTTCTACTACTTGAAAGTTTAAAAACTTTTATTGAGCAGAATGAAGAGTACAGAATAGTTGGTGAAGCCAAAAATGGTATTGAGGCTATTGAAGTCTGTAAAAGCACATATCCAGATGTGGTATTGATGGATGTGAAAATGCCAGAATTAGATGGTATAAAAGCTGCAAAAGAATTAAAAAGAGAGTTTCCACGTATAAAAATTATAATTCTCACATCATATGAAGATAACGAAAGTATTTTTGAAGCTTTTGCAATGGGTGTAGATGGTTATTTACTAAAAAATACTAACCCTAAAGATTTAATGGAAGCTATTAGACTAACTGTAAATGGATTATGTATTATTCAACGTAATATTATGGAGCATTTCATGACGCAACTAGGAGGCAAAAGCTTTACTGATTATGAAAAAATCGATGTTGATCTTTCAGTTGAAGATATTAAAGTGTTAGAAATGCTAAGTGTTGGGAAAACAAATCGTGAAATTGCCAAAGCATTGAATTATTCAGAGGGTACTATTAAAAATAGGGTATCTAAAATGATAAATTTACTTGATGTGAAAGATAGAACTCAATTAGTTGTATTTGCATTAAAACACGACATTATATAGGAGAGTTATGAACCAAACATCTTTATCTCTATCACAAATTATTTCATTAGAGGTTATATATACTATTATTTTAGTTATCTCATTATTTTTTATGATATATATATTAGTGAATGCAAAAGAAAGTACTCTTAGAAACTATTATGTTGGATTAAGTTCTCTTTTATTATTATCATTATTCGCAACAATTTTATTAATCTTAGCTTCTTCTATTAATCTAATATATATATTAGTTATTATTAAATATTTGGCTAT
>JAUUZV010000081.1 GCA_030592085.1 Clostridia bacterium
ACCGTACACAATATATAGAATATGTTAAAGCTAAGAAGTATGATTATAATTGGTTAGAGATTAAGTATGATGATAAAGAATGGGAAAATTCATATATAAGAGAGATTAACGACCATAAATTCACAAAGCAAATAAGTAAACCACTTGCAATTTATCACGTTTCACCACAATCAATAAAAATTATAAACAACAAAACAAAACAATTTGACTTTGGTTGTGAGTATGCTGGAGTTCCTTTCTTTAAAATCAAGGGTAGCGAAAATGATTTAATTGAAATCCGTTGTGGAGAAGAACTAGATGATAATGGCCGGGTAAGATATGAGATGAGATGTAATTGTAAATATTTACTAACACATCAAGTTTCTGGAGTTGCAAACGAACATACTATATTTTATGATTATATGGCATTTAGATACATGGAAATTATTTTACCTAAAAGCACGGAAATTTCAGATGTATCATTACTTGCTAGAAATTATCCATTAGATGAGCAAAAAACATATTTTAATAGTAATAATGAAATGCTTAATAAAATATGGGAAATTTGTAAAAACGGAGTACGAACAGGTACTCAAGAAGGGTATCTTGATTGTCCCTCTAGAGAGAAGGGTTTGTACTTAGGAGATATGACAATTACGGCTCAGAGTCACTTTTATTTAACAGGAGATTTAACAATATGGAAGCGAGCTTTAAAAGGATTTGCGCAATCAACCTATTTTTTTAAAGGAATTAATACTACTTGTCTTAACCATTTTACTCATCCTCTTGTTGATTACTCTTTTCAGTTTCCTCTTAATTTATTATATTATTACAAACATAGTGGTGATAAAGAGTTTTTAAAAGAAATGGTACCCTACTGTGAAACAATGTTTGATTACTATGAAAAGCATGAAATAGATGGATTGTTAGTTGATGTTTCTAAAGAAGGACATCTAGTAGATTGGCCAGTGAATCCATATGACTTTACAGATGGATATGATTACGTTCTAAAAAGAGGGGAAACATTTGGAACACATAACGTATTAAACGCTTTTCATATTGGTGGAAGAATCAATATGAATGAAATATATGAAATTCTATAAATTACTTATTAATATATAGTTCCATATTTGTCAAAGGCCTATATTAATGCATTTTATGATAAAGAAAAGAAGTTGTTTAAAGATACTATAAAAAGCAGTCATTGCTCATTACACGCTAATGTAATTCCTCTGTTTTATGGGATTAATCCAGAAGAATCTAATAGTAGTATTTTAAAACTAATTACTAAAAAGAGATTAAATTGTGGAGTTTACATAGCATATTTTCTTTTAAAAGGATTGTGTCGTTTAAATGAATATGATTTAGTATTCGATTTAATTACAAGCAATGATTTGTTTTCTTGGAGTACTATGGTTAAAGAAGGGGCAAGTACTTGTTTTGAGGTATGGTCTAAAGAATATAAAAGCAATACAAGTTTATGTCATCCTTGGGCTAGTTCACCAATTATTATTTTATTTGAAGATATACTTGGTATATCACCAATTGTTCCTGGTTGGGAAAAAGGATATATAGAAACACCACATTCTCCAAAAAAATTTACTGTATCTGCCAAGTATTTAGTAAATGGTAAGTCCATTGATATATATATATAAGAGGAGTATAATAGTCTTTAAGGCTTGAGGTGTGTATTGATGGATAAGACAACTTTACTAGGAATAATTATCATTATAATTGCTTATATAATTACATGGGGTTTTGTAATAAAATCAAATAAAATAATTAAAAAAATGAATAAAAATAAGTAGGAGTATATTTAAAAATGGATCAAATTGACAAAAAAGAAACTCCTAAGGTTCAACCTGAACTTTCTAGAGTATTAACTTTATTCCAACTTGTTATGATGGGTGCAGGGATGATGATTGGAGCTGGTGTCTTTGTGGCAACAGGTATTTCAATTGGAGAAGCTGGCTCTGGTGGAATTATGATAGCTTTTGCCTTAAATGGACTAATTGCCATTTTTTCAGCAATATCCTTTGCAGAGTTATCATCTGCTTTACCAGCAGCAGGTGGTGCATATACCTATATTAAACAAGCTTTTGGGGGTTCAATAGGTTTTATATCAGGCTGGATGAACTGGTTTGCTTTAGCTGTAGCTGGAAGTTTATATGCCATTACTTTTTCTACTTATACAATTCATTTATTAAAAGAAATTGAAATGTTTTCGTTTTTTAATGCACATTTATTTTTATATGAGAAAATTTTAGCAGTACTTGTAGCATTAGTATTTATTGGTATAAATTTTAAAGGAGTATCTGAAACAGGAAAATCTTCAACTTATATTGCAATTGCACAAACAGTTACCTTAGGGATAATTGGAATTGTAGGTATTGCGGTAGCTTTAAAAAACCCAGAAGCATTAAATAACTTTAAACCTTTTGTTAATGAAGGTGCTGGTAATATATTAATTGCAATGGGGTTTACATATGTTGGCTTTGAAGGGTTTGAAGTAATTGGACATGCGGGTGAAGAGGCAATTGATCCTAAAAGAAACATACCTAAAGCGATTTTATATGCTGTTATAATTGTTGTTACAACTTACTTATTGGTTGCTTTTGCTGCTGTTATTGGAGCAAAACCAGTTAATGAAAGTCTTGTAAATTATTTTGCAACAAGAGGAGCAACAGGATTTGCTGATTCAATTCAACATTTATTCCCCTTTGGTGGAATGTTATTAGTTACTTTTGCAGCAATATTTTCTAGTACTTCTGCACTAAATGCAACAATTTATTCATCTACAAGAGTGTCTTTTGCCATGAGTCGCGATGGACAACTACCAAAAAAATTAGCTTTAATATCTAAAAAAAGAAAAATACCTCATATCGCTTTAATTTGTTCGTCTGCTCTTATTTTAATAGTAGCTGCTACCTTTGATGTAGAAGCTGTTGCAGCGGCAGCAGATATTATGTTTTTATTAATTTTCTTATTAATTAATGTCTCGGTTATAAAGATACGGAAGGAATTAGGTGATGAATTAGATTATGGGTTTAAAATGCCACTATTCCCCTTTATTCCGTTAATGGCACTATTAGCTCAATTATTACTGTCTTTTTGGTTATTTAATATGCAACCCATTTCTTGGTTTGTTATTATTGGCTGGATTACTATAGGGGTTGGTGTATATATCACATATGCGAGAAAGCATAGTATTGAAGAAAATACTTATAAAGTATTTAGAAATCGAGCAAAAGTTAAAGAAGGCTTTAGTGTAATGGTTTCAGTAAATGATAAAGAACATGCACCTACCTTATTAAAGATTGCTGATGGAATTGCATCAAAAAGAGATGGTAAGATTGAAATAATGAATATTATTCACGTTGCAGATACAACACCACTACGTGCAGGTGTTAAGTTTTTACCAGACAGGCAGAAATTATTGCGTGAAATACAAATTGAAAATAAAGTTACTGTACCTGTAAAAAGAATTATAAGATATAGCCATAATATTCCTAGAGCAATTGTTAGTGTTTCAAAAGAACGTGGAACAGATGTTATGATAATTGGATGGAAAGGGTATAATCATGCCAAAAAGAACGAAATGGGTAGTAAGGTAGATAAAGTAATTGAAAGAATTCCAACTGATTTACTAGTTATAAAAGAAGGTGAAAAACCAATTCAGAAAATTACTAAAATATTGATTCCGACAAATGGAGGTTATCATAGTATAATGGCTTGTGAGCTAGCTAATGATTTAGTTAAAATATATAATGCTCAAGTTACTATTTTTAATATACATAAAGGACAAGAACAAGTTAGTCGTATAAAAAGACGTTTAATGCCTCTTAAAAATTATATTGAAAAAGGAAATGTAAATATTAAGTTAAAGAAAAGCAAATATATTGTAAGTGAGATTGTTAAAGAAGCAAAAGATTATGATTTAGTTATTATAGGAGCCACCGAAGAAGCTCCTTGGCAACAAATGATATTTGGCAAAATTCCAACAAAAATCGCAATAGAATGTTCAAAAACAGTAATACTTGTTAAAAAAGATTTAGGAATAAAATCTTTCGCTAAACGATGGTTTGGTAAAAAGACAATAGCTAACTAAATCTAATTACCATAAAACCTGTTTTGTAATAATAAATTATTGTTTTTAATAGATAGTAAAGGGTCTGATTTTTTTAGTAGACTCTTTTTTATTATCCGCTTAAATAATGCAGTAAAAAAACTTTTTGGAAAAGATATAGATTCTTTATATAACCTATAGTAGTCTTCAATAGAATCCCGTTGAAATCCAAGAATATCTTGTAAAGTATTTGTATCTTTATAATAACCACAGTGAAAGTTTTTCTTTGCAAAAGCTAATTGTGGTAAATTAAACTTTCCTAAGTTGGATAATGTAAATGCTTTCTTTAAGAAATCGCTATAAATAACACGACATTTCTCTCCACCAGAAAGATTAAATAATCTGTGATTTAATTGTTTTTGTTTTTTTATAGCTTGAACTAATGCGTAACCTGTATCTCTTGTTGTAGCAATTTCTATACAAGTATTAAGAGGCATGTGAAAGAACAATGGATCCATTTTTGCATTAGGACTCATAATAGCTGAGAATCTAAATATGGTCCAATTAAGAGAACTGCTCCTAACTATATTTTCTGCTTGAATTTTTGTCTTAGCATAGTAATCACCATCACTTGGTATCAAAGGATCTGTTATTGTAATATATGGATTATTAATTCTATCGCCATAAACTGAGATAGAAGAAGAGTAGATAATGAAAGCTGAAGGAGCGTGCTTGCTTATTTGTGAGAGTAAATGACTAGTACCTTCTACATTAACGCTTCTAGCTAATGAGTGTTTCTTGTCGGCAAGAGGAGGAATTATAGCTGCCAAATGGATAACACAATAGATTGAAGATAAGATATGAGACATATCAATCTTTTTTGACAAATCAATCCAATGCATTGTTAAATGCTCTTTTACTTTCTTATATTCACGTATAGTTTTTTTGTTTTTAACATCCAAGCCAATTATTTTATATTGATCTTTTCTTTTAATTAATTCGAGTAAAGTCTCTTGTCCCACTGAGCCAAAGACACCTGTTACTAGTATTGTTTTCCTCATAAATATAACTCCTTGTATTGAAGTATAAATTAGAAAAACCCAATATAAAAGAACCCATATGGGTTATATTTTTTTAAAACTTCACCTTTTAGGGTGATTTCTTACTTTTTTGAATAAATTGATAACTAAGAGACAAACGATTATTAACATGGGCTTTGTGATAAATGTTTTTAACATGAGTTTTAACCGTATTAACAGATATAAATAGATTTGTAGCAATATCATGATTGTTTTTACCAATTAATAGTAAATTAAGAACTTCCACTTCCCTTTCAGATAAATCATAGTCATTAATTTTCTGATTAAAATAATCTTGTTGAGAATGCTTTTCTCCACTAATAAAGTGCTTAGAAAAAATATAATATAATGACAAAATTGAAAAAAGCAAATAAGAAATATGTGTAAATCTAAAAGATACGCTATATTGATTTAATAAAAATATATCAATGAAAGTAAAAGGAGCTTGTAGAATAAAAGCGGTTATAAAGTTTTTAACAAGTCTGTTTTGAGAAGGAGACTTAATTTTTTTATAATAAAAGATAATAATAACTGCATGAATAAAAGCAATAAGAGAACACACTGGAAAAATGACATTTAGAACTAAAGGCAATGAGGATACTAAATCTTCCTTTATTACAGTTGAAAAAGATCCAACTATTAAAAAGGCTAGAGTTAATCCGTAAATTATACGATTACTAATTTTTTTATTTTTATCTGGAACGGGATACAGATTAGTTGCATAGGTGTTAATACCAATTATTAAAGCGCCAATAACAAATACTATAAAAAGTGCATTAAGCAACGTAAAGTTTAGCCAATTTTCTGTAAAAGTAAAACTAAAGGAAGTAAAAAATCTAGAAAAATACGAATAACCATATGAGTATAAGAAAATGATGAAAAGTGGGAGAACTAAAAACAGAGTTCGTTTAATAAAAAAATCATGGGTTCTAACATATAAAAAAACAGATAATATCAGAACGGCTAATAAAAAAGCAGTTTCAACAAATAGTATTAAATCAGTAAATGAATTAAGCATCTTTCACCTCAAAATGGTCTATCCATATTGTATCATGAAACCTTTAAAAATTGTAAGTTGAGATATGGTAATAATAAACAATCATTTGTGTCACATAAAAAGAAGAGCGATGTTTCGCTCTTCTTATGAATAATCTATATTTGTTTATTTATTTTTCGTCTCTTTTCTTTTTCACAAAAGTCATAACTGCTAAGGAACCAAGGAATAATCCTATAACAGAACACATATAAGAGATGAAATTCAACAAAAACGTTGAAGTGAGTACATGTACTACCATTAACATAGGTAATAAAACACCAATGAATAATAAAATGATAGCAATTATTATAAATTCTTTAGTTCTTATTATCATCTTTATATAACCAACATGACACAAAATGTTCAGGTTCAACTTCAAACTCTGGAGGGTTTTCTTGATTACATAACCCATCAATCATTTTGGGACACCTTTCATGATAACGGCAACCTTTTGGAGGATGCACAAGACTTGGTGGCTCTCCATCTGGTATTTCCTTGTAAACCTTTGCATTTTCAGCATCAGGTTCGCTAGTAGCTAATAGAAGAGCATCTGTATAGGGATGTTTGTGATTATATATAATATCATTCACTTTAGCTTTTTCAACTAAACGTCCAGCATACATAACAAAGATTCTCTCTGAAAAATATCGTACTGTTGATAAATCATGAGTGATATATATAACAGATAATCCATGAGTTTCTTTTAGTCCTTCAAGTAATTTTAATACTTCAACACGAACAGAAGCATCAAGCATTGAAACGGGCTCATCTGCTACCATTACTTCTTGCTGTAAAATCATGGCACGAGCAATAACAATACGTTGTTGCTGTCCGACAGAAAGCATGTGTGGAAACTTATCAATAAAGTCTTCGATTGGAGTCAAACTTACTTCTTCCATAACTTTTCTAATTCGTCTTTCAATATCATCTTTATCTTTTATACCATTACAAATTAGAGGTTCAGCTAGAATTTTACGCAATGTCATAAAGGGAGCAATCGCACCAAATGGGTCTTGTTGTACATAACCAATCTGTGAATGAAACCATCTCTCCTGTGTTTTGTCATAGTTGTTAATGTCTTCATTCTTATAAATTACTTTACCTTCTCTTGGAGTATATAATCCTAAAATAGTTTTCATTAAACTGGTTTTACCACAACCTGATTCACCAACAATAGCAATAGCTTCTTTCTTATGTAAATCAAAAGTAACACCGTCAACTGCTCGAACAAAACCTGCGTGTCCAAACCCGAATTTTTTTAGTTCAAACCATACTCGTAAATCTTGTATGGATATTACAACATCTTCTGGAAGGTTATATGTTATTTTTTCTTTATTCTTCTTTTTAGACATTTATTTAACCTCCTTATTATTTTCATAAAGCCAACATTTTACTTGATCATCACCTAATTTATATACAGGTGGAGATTGCTTCTCACATATTGGCATTTTATTTGGACAACGTGGTGCAAAACGACAACCAGCCACTTTATCAATACCAATAAGACTTGGTGGTTTTCCAACAATAAATTCTAATTCATCATCACCACGAAGTTTAGGAACACTGGCCATTAGTTTTTTAGAATAAGGATGAAATGGTTTTTTGAAGAATATTTCAGCACTTGTTGCTTCAATGATTTCTCCTGCATACATAACAACAACTCTATCTGCTAATTCTGAGGAAGTTGCAATATCATGTGTTACTAGTATATAACTGACATCTTCTTCAAATTTAATTCGTTTTAATAAATTCATAATATTAGCTTGAGTTAAAACGTCAAGAGCCGAAGTTGGTTCATCTAAAATAACAACATCAGGAACTGTGATTAATGACATTGCAATTGCAACTCTTTGTCTCATTCCCCCGCTTAATTCAAAAGCATAACGATTAATAAAATCTTCAGGAACACCAACGTGCTTAAACATTTCCATAACTTTTCCCATGGCTTCTTCTTTTTCAACACCATTAATAGTTAGTGGTTCAGCAACTTGGTCTCCTACTTTTAACACAGGATTTAGAGATGTCATTGCGGCTTGTGGTACTAATGACATTCTATTCCATCTAATTTCTTTACGAAATGTTTCATCTTCTAATCCCATTGTTTCAAGATCCTTTAAAAACACTTTTCCTTCGTAAGTTCCTACATTCTTTGGTAATAATCTAAGAATTGCTTTTGTTAGTGAACTTTTACCACAACCTGATTCACCTAAAATAACAATTGCTTCATTTTTATACAATTCAAAATTTACACCATCTACTGCTCGAACTTCTCCTGCACGAACTTTGAAATGTAAATGTAAATTTTCAACTTTTAGTAATACTTCTTTTCCCATTTAAATACCTCTTACTGCTCTCTTAATCGTGGATTAAACAATCTGTCTAATGAGAAACCAACCATAGCAAAGGCTAGACCGGTAATCATAAGTAGAATAGCTGGTTGAATAATCCAGTAGAAATTCCCGTTGTACAAAGCAGCTTGGTAATAAGCATCAGAGATGACTTTTCCCCAAGTTGGTAGTACAGGGTCTCCTAATCCTAAAACGTTTAATGACGCTTCTAGGAAAACAAAACCAGGAATTGATAATACTAATCCAGGTATTAACAATGGAATGATTCTTGGAATCAGGTACCTGAAAACAATTCTTCTGTTTGATGCACCATAAGTTAAAGCTGCTTCTATATAGGCCGCATTTCTCAGTTGCATAAATGTTGCTCGATAAGTTTTAATTGCTGCTGTAAAAATACTCAGCAATATAGTAACCCCCAACATGGTCCAAATGCTTTTCGAGTAAAAGGTTCCAATCATTACTAAAATCGCCAAGAAGGGCAACAGCATGTTTACTTCGGTAATACGTTGTATTAATGCATCTACCCAACCACCAAACCAAACACCAGTGGCTGAAATAACCATTGATAGAACAGACACACCAATAGATGCAACCATTCCAAATAATAATGCAATTGGAGCTCCCCAAAGTAGTGCGGTTAATAAGTCTCTTCTTCTATGATCAGTACCTGCAACACCAAATACTAAACCATGCAATACAAGTTCTGCATCAACAGAACTCCCCTCTTCAAAGGTTTGTGTAGTAATGGTTATGGTATAAGTTCCTTTTGCTACTTCTGGTTCGTCAGCATTTTCTGGATCAATGGTTGCAAATAAACCGATTAACGAAGTTTTTTCACCTAATTTAGATTCTAATTTCATATCTTGATTAAATCGATACGTTTCCTCTGGTCGCAAACCTTTTGAAATTACTTTTATATCTCTACCTTCAGGTGTTAACATTCTTATTTCAACAAATGGTTTAGAATTCACAAATTCTGAATCAAAGTAAATTAAAATTTCTTGTGGAAATGCACCATAATTATAATCAAAAGAATATGACATTTCAGTAGTTACTTTTTCACTGTCTGCATTTTTTTCTTCATCTATAATTGTATAAACAACATCATCACTTTCACTAAACTTTAATGCAAAAGATTCTGGCCATTTTTCCTCTCTAAATATGTTTGTCCAAAGAGGCCTTGCATTAATTGGATTTTTGTATGTTGTTGATTCGTCTCCACGCCATAATATTTTAGCTTCACTATATGGAATAACAATCATTGTGACAATTGCCATAGTAAATAATAAAGAGATTAATACTAATCCTACAATAGCAGTTGGAAAATGCTTAAGTTCTTTAA
>JAUUZV010000101.1 GCA_030592085.1 Clostridia bacterium
GCACTATATCTTGTTATATTTAAGTATCCAATAATTTGGTTGTTATCTTTAATTTCAATAGAGTCAATTTCACTATCTGAAAATGTATATGTCCTTCCCATCATTTCTTTCATGGAACTCATCATATCTTGACTATCATTTTCTACATCAACTAGTATTTCACCATCTTTGTTATATAATTTTATTCTAGTAATTGGATCATCTAAATGGGTTTCTAATTCCATGGCCATTTGTGATATTAGTAATGTATCTCCCATTAGAACTTGTTTTGAATATTCAATAATTTCTTCAATATGCAATTCATAATTCTCTGCCACATAATCGTTAAAATACCTATTTGTTAACGAATTTAATACAAGAGAATTTATGCTAATTGAGATAATCGCAATAAATAAGAGGACTAACAACCAAAGTTTTCTTATTGTCATAATCCCTTTCCTCCTAATACATAACCCGCTCCATACTTTGTAAGTAAAAACTTTGGTTTGTTTACATCATCTTCGATTTTTTGTCTAATCCTTTTTATATAACTATCAATATTTCTATCATATCCTTCATATAATTGTCCAAATGACTGTGTTATTAATTGTTCTCTTGATAAAATTTGTCCTTTGTTTTTAAATAGTGATAATAATAATTTGTACTCAGTAGATGTAAGATGTATTTCTATTCCATTTTTTTGTAGTAATTTGCTTCCTGTAAAAAGTGATAGTTCTTGAAAGGTATAGATGATTTCATTTTCTTGATGGTATGTTCTTCTCATTATAGCTCTAACTCGCTTTACTAATTCTCTAACACTAAAAGGTTTAACTATATAATCATCAGCACCTTGATCAAATCCCTTTAATCTATCAACCTCTGCTTGTCTAGCTGTTAACATAATAACAGGAATTTCTGATAACTTACGAACTTCCTTTAAAACAGTAAATCCATCGATTCCTGGCATCATAATATCTAGTATAATTAAATGGCAAATATTATTATTAATATATTCTAATGCTTCAAAACCATCTTTTACTGCATGGCAATAATAACCTTCTTTTGTTAGGTACTTTGTTACTATACCGCTAATTTCTTCTTGATCTTCTACTACTAGTACATGAAAAACGATGAAATCACCTTATTTCTTAATTGTTCTTCTTATAAATGAAGGTAACCAGCCTGCTATTTATAATTGATTTTAGCAGGCCGTTCTTCAATTAATATCATACCACACTAACTGATGGTTGATAAATACTGATACTGTCATACTATTTTTTTGATAGTATTTTTTTTCTTCTTAAATATTCTTCTTCTGTTATTTCACCTTGTGCAAATTTCATTTTTAGCAATTCAATAACATCATTGTTTGTATGCTTTCTTCTTCCTATAGCTATAAATCCTAAGATTATAGCTGTAATTAGAACAACAAAACCTACTCCTACTAGCCAATGCCAGTCTCCTAAAAAATATCCGTTATTTATACAATCTGTGTTTGCTAAATAACTTGTATTATACATCATAATTAATCTCCCTATTTACGTAACGCATCTTTCATCTTCATATATGTTTCTTCATCAATTTCTCCATTGGCAAATCGCTCTTTTATAATGTCATCTGCACTTTTCTTATGCAAAAACTTATTCACATTGTGATTGCTATTGTAGAAAAAATAAATTCCAACGATTATTAATATAATCCATATAAAGCCCATTTGTGATACCTCCTATAAATCTTATATTTTAAGTATGCAAAAGAAATATGACAGAAATATGACTAATCATAATTTTATTTTTATATTTATTTTTATATAGTTATATTACCTTATTGATAAAAACATCTACTATGTGTGGATCAAATTCTTTTCCTTTACTTTTCACTAATTTAGTTATTGCAGCTTCCTTTGATATTGGTTTTTTATCTTTACTCCTGATCATTAAATCATAACTATCAGCAATTGATAAAATTCTAGTATGAATGGCAATTTCTTCTTTTTGTAACCCTCTTGGAAATCCTTTTCCATCCCATTGTTCATGATGTTGTAATACATAATTAGATATATCTGCATATTCATTTACAGAACGTAATATCTGATACCCTGTTTCAATATGCAATTCCATACTTGCATCGCTATCCTTTTGAAGCGTTTTAATCGAATTATTAATATTACCAATATTATGATAAAACCCTAGTTGTTCTAATGTATTTATTTCTGTTTCGTTTAAAGCTAAGGCTTTACCGGTTTTTTTACAAAGATTTGCTACCTCTTCTGCATGTTCTTTTTCAAATGGATATTTATCATGTAATTGTTTAATAATAAGTTTTAAGGTTTCTTTTTTTATTCTATCACTTTCTTTTAATTTACTTTTATACATAGAGGCTTCTGCTTGTTGATAAACATTTAAAAAAGAGATTTTCTCTTCTTTTTTTGTTTCACAGCCAAATGCTGCTGAAATGGGAATATGACAAATTGTTTTTTTGCTCATTTTTTCTTTCATTCTGTTAACAATTTGCAGAGCTTCTCTTGTAGTAGTTGAAGGTAATAACAACACAAATTCATCACCGCCAATTCTAGCGACGATATCATCAGCACGTATGTGCTCCTTCATAATATCTGCAAAAGCCACAAGCAGTTCATCTCCTGTACTGTGCCCATATGCATCATTTAATAATTTAAGGCCATTTATGTCAGCCATAACAATTGATAATGGATAATTTCTTTTTGTATCCACTCGCTTACATTCTTCGTCAAAGAATCTACGATTATATAATCCAGTTAATTTATCATGTAAACTTAAATACTCAATTTCATCTTGTTTTTTCTTTCTTTCGGAAAAGTCTCTAAATACCAGTACTGCTCCATTTAATGTATTATCTATTTCTTTGATTGGTGATATAATTCCTTCAATGGGTACTTCTATTCCATTTTTTGAAATAAGAAGAATATTTTCTGCAAACTCATAGGACTGTTCTTTTTTAAATACATTATTAATTTCTTTTGTGCATTTTTGACTAGTGATTTCATTAATTGGTTTAAAAATATCTTGTAATAGTTTTCCTTTTGCTTCATCAAAAGAATAGCCAGTTAGTAATTGTGCCACATTATTCATTAAACTAATATGCTGATCTTTATCAGTAGAAATAACCCCATCACCAACTGATATAAGTGTAGTTTCTAATAATACTTTTTCTTCATGCAGCTGTTTTGTGCTTTTTTTAGAATCTGTTACATCATATATAATAGTTGCAAATTGTCTTGGTTTTGGACTATATACATACACTTCATAGTACTTACCGGTGGTGATAAAAAAGTCATCTATTTTTTTAGCTTTTCCTGTTAATGCTACCTCACCAAACTCTTTAATCCATATATTTTCAGTTTTTGGAAAAAGTTCTAATACGGTTTTACCTATAATATCTTCCTCTTTTATACCTAGCATTTTTTCAAATTTTGGATTAATTCCAATATAGCGATAGTCAATTGGATTATTTTGTTCGTCAGTAATTATTTCATGTAATGCGAGCCCTTGTTGCATTTCATTTAATAGTGATTGATACAGTTGATTTTTATCAGTAACAATTTCTGTTTTTTTCCACATATTTAAAATCAGATATAGAAAAGCTACTATAAAGGCTGAAAACAGAGTAACAACAAAAATAGTAACCACTTTTCCAAGTGTTGGTATTTGAAGTTTTATTAGTGTATATATTAAACTTGGTAAAAGAAAACATATTAATAAAATTAATGTTTTAGTAAAATAATTTTTCGTTTTTCTAATTTGCCCATATTTATTATGGTTTTTATTCCCCATATGTTTTTTTATCCCTATAGCACTATATTATTATTTTAAATTATATTCTTTTATCTAGTTTTCTTCAATACTAATTTCCATTTTAACTTTTTTATTTCTAATTAGCCCAAAAGCAATAGCGCCTACTAATACAACTAAATTCCCAACAAGTCCAATTGTATTTAAGTTTGAAGCTAATAAAAACACTTGTACTAAAAGAACAAGGATACCAATTCCATTAAGTAAATAGAACCAGAAATTTTTCATATAAAAAGGTGATTGAAGCCATTGTTTCTCAAATAGTTTTGGCAATCTAAAAACCCCAACTGCTTTCATGATTGTTGCAATGAAAACAACTAATAATGCAAAGCTAGCAATCATCTCAATATCAATATTTACTAAAATCGGAACCATTCCAATGATATAGAAACCAATCAATAATTTATAGGGTGTATTGTATTTTGGATGTAATTT
This sequence comes from Clostridia bacterium, assembly GCA_030592085.1. Taxonomy (GTDB): domain Bacteria; phylum Bacillota; class Clostridia; order DUPQ01; family DUPQ01; genus JAFGUQ01. The sequence continues at coordinate 4,245 of JAUUZV010000101.1, forward strand.
TGCAAGAGAGCGTGGAAACCAATTATCAACACATGCTTGCATAATAGGTTTTGTTACAAAAGCTAATTGTCCATTTAGTGTTGTTACTAATGCAAACATAGCTCCACCAACAATAAAGACAACATATAACCAATCAGGTAATATTATATTAGCAACTAATGTTAAAGGTTGATTTGCAACGTTTTCAATGGGAAGCACACCTGAGGCAACCACAGCCATTAAAGCGTACAAAACTGAAACTACTAATGTTGAAACAATCATAACCATAGGTAAATCTTTTTTAGGATTTTTAGCTTCAGCACTTAAATTCACAATCATAGATCCACCGCTTGCTGCAAAGGTTAGTAAGGCCATGGCTAACAATAAGCCACCTAAACCATTTGTTAAAAATCCTGGTTGCGAAAAATAACCAGGTTCAATTTTAAACACCCCAAAACCTATGAATAATAAAATTGCTCCAAGTAATATGATTACCATTGTTTTTTGTAATTTAATCGCTTTCTTAATACCAAAGAAATTAACCGCAAAAACAACACTCATTAATATTCCAGCAATTAGCTTTGAAGGCAAACCAGGAATTAGTGCTAATAAGTAATCTGCAAATGAAATTGCATAAATAGCTAAAGATACATTTGAAACAATAAAAAATATTATATATATCCCAGCAAACTTTTGCCCTACAAAAGTAGCTGTTTGTGTATAATTACCACCTCTAAACCTAACCACACTACTGGCAAAAACAACGTGTACTGCAATAAATAGCACTGCAATACCTGCTAATATATATGCTAAACTAACTGATCGGCCTGTCATTGAAATAGCTACACCTGTTAATGCCATAACACCTGCTCCAATAATTTGGCCAATAGCAATTGGAAATAATTCTTTGCGTCCTAATGTTCTCTTTAAGTTCTTAGTTGATATTGTTTGATTCATAAATGTCTCTTTTCTTATTTGTGATAGGGTTCATTTCTTGTAATTTTTGATGCCCTATAAATTTGTTCTAATAATATTACTTTCATTAATTGATGAGGAAATGTCATGTTTGAAAATGATAATTTCAAATCAGCCTTACTTAGTACCTCACTTGAAAGACCTAAACTTCCTCCAATAATAAATACAATGTCTGATTTACCAGACAAACCAATTTGTTCAATTGTTTTTGATAGTAAAATAGATGACAGTTGTTTTCCTAATCTATCTAGTGCAATGATATATTGTCTATCTTTAATTTTCCCTATTATTCGTTGTCCTTCTTTTTTCATGACAATATCAGCTTGTTTCAAAGATAATTTTTCAGGTGCCTTTTCATCAGGTACTTCAATTAATGTTAATTGATGATAACTTGATAATCTCTTTTGGTATTCATTACAAGCTTTTATAAAATATTCTTCTTTTAATTTTCACACAGTTATTATGGTAATTTTCATAATTATATATAATAAATCTGGCTAGTTACATCACGTAGTACTACATCCAGTTCTATATCCTTTCCAACATCATATCCATTGTTAGTTAAACAGTTAGCAACGGTTTTAAATGCTAAATCAGGATAATTATTTTCACGGCTTAAATGGCCTAATAAAAAACGTTTCTGTCCACTTTGTACTAGTTTTAATATTGTTTCACTAGTATGGTCATTACACAAATGCCCATAGTCACTTTTTATTCGTTTTTTTAATGGGTATGGATATGAACCATTTTCTAACATGGTTATATCATGATTACATTCTAATAATAATAAGTCTGATTTTTCTAAGTTTTCTAAAAGTTGTTTATTCATATGTCCAATATCTGTAGCCGTAGTGATTTTTTTGTTTTCAGCAAAAAAACTAAAACCTACAGGATCACTAGCATCATGGGGAATAGTAAAAGGATGAATTACAAAATCATTAACAGTAAATTGCTCATTACTGTGAAAAAAGTTTATATAGGCTTCATTTACATTTCCCACTTTATGTTCAATTTTTTTCCATGTACCTTTATTAATATATATGGGAATATTAAATCGCCTATGTAAAATTCCTATGGCCTGGCAATGATCACTATGTTCATGTGTTACTAAAATACCATTAAGCAAAGAAGCATCTTTGCTTAATGAAGCTAATGCTTTTTCAATTCGTATGCCACTAACACCGGCATCAATTAATAATTTTGTATCTTTATATTCAATATATAGAGCGTTTCCACTACTACCACTGAATAAACTAGCAAATTCAATCATCATGTTTCCTTTATCTTTTTATTATAGCAGTTTTCAAGCCTTAGATAAAAGAAACATTAGATTATTTTAGTTTATCTACCCATGTATTTGATGGCAAACATCATTCTATCAATTAATACTACTACCTCCGCTTGTGTTAATAGTTTTTTCCCACGCAATGTATTGTCAGGATAACCTTTAACTATTTCCATTTTAATAGATTGTGCCATATATGGTAATGCCCATGTAGAGACTTCAGTATATACATCAAAAAATGAATCTACCCAAAAATCTATTTCATGCTCATCCATTAAAAGAGCTTCCTCTTCCCAGTTCATAGCTCTTATTAAAAAGGTTATACTTTGTTCTCTTGATAGTATTTCTCCATATCCAAATGTGGTTGCATTAACTCCTCTTGTTAGTCCATAATGATATGCTGTACTAATATATGAAAAGTATGGACTATCTTCTGGTACATCTGTAAATGGTATAGGTAGTTCTAATAATTCAAGACCAATACCTTTTACTAAATATTTAGTAAATTTTTCCCTAGAAACAGGTAATAATGCATTTAATATAATATCAGGGTCTATTATTTCTTGCCCAACTAATCTCTCTGCTGCTCCATAACACCAATGCTCCGGTCCAATATCTGTAAAGGAAGGTGAAGGTATTACAATCGCAAACATAGTAGCATGAGATTCAGTCACAGTCATATATGGTATGTCTCCTATTACTTCATATTCAGAATCTAATATTGTCCACATATTTTCATGAATATCTCTATTTAATGCAAAAGCTGCAATTTTAGCATTTTCTGCAATTGACTCATCAACCATAATCTGAAGAATAAATTCAACTGGTAATGTGGCATTCCACGATAAACTATAAACTGGACTAATTATTTCATATCCATAATCAGCTACTGGTGGAATCGCAAAATCGTGAACAACTACACCAAATGCTTCAATTTCCATTTCATAATTACCTAAACCTGTAATATGCATAAATCCATTTTCTTCAGGTAATTCAAAAGTATAAACACTTCCTTCAACTATTTCTAATATAGGAATTTGAAAGTTTGTACTGCTTTCTCCTTTTTTAATTTCATATATATCTCTTGCTCTGTCATAAAAACCATCTTCTATAAACAGAGTGTTAATTAAGTTTTCTAATAAATCTTTTTTCGCTTGAATTTTTTGTTCATCAGTTAAATCACCATTATTATCAATGGCGGTAAATTGAGTAGTTAAATACTCGTAATCAAATCTATTAGCTTTTTCAAAATTATGTGCTTTTAATATTTTTGCCCAACGATTAGCTTCGCCTATAAGATAATCAATTTTATCTTGTTTTAACTTTAAAGCAGCTACTCTCTCTTCCCCTACTATACTAACATCAATAATCTCTTCACTAACTTTTTGTGCAAAATCTAAATATGCAAGTATTTGCTTATAATATGCATCAACTTCTAGTGGATCAGGTCCAATACACTCAGAATGAACATCATATCCTGCTAACCAATCTCCAGTTTCAACATCATACGCTAACGATCCTCCTTCAGGTGCTTGATGTGCATGTGTTTTTTCATGAATCAACAATGTTCCTAATGCAACTAATTGCTTAAATCTTTTTAGTGGATCACTAGACAATGGATTTACATAAAATGATTTTAATGTGATGTTTCCTTCTCTATCACAAGTACCATTAGCACTCATGTCGCTATCAATACTAATTTTATTATCCTCTAGCCAGTTTCTGATATTATCAGCCATATCTTCCATGCCCATGTCTTCTAGGAAATCAGAAGCCGCTTCAATCACATTTTCTTGTGCTGTTGTAGGATCACTTCCCTCTGCATAACTTGAAATTGGTGCCATTAAAAGCATGGTAATAACAAGTAGTAAAACAATTAATTGTTTACTCGTTTTTTTTATAATTTTCATATTAATTCTCCCTTTTTTATAAAATGAATCATCATGTTTTCCAATATGTATATTTAATTGTATTTTGCTCAAATGAATGTACTCGTATTTTATCATTTATGATATGTGTTTTCAACTAAGCTATATGCATTTACTTGCTGTTCAACATTTAATTAATTTTCATATGTTGATAATATGATAATCGTTTCATATAATAGGAATATGAAAATTATAAAAAATATAACAGAAA
>JAUUZV010000148.1 GCA_030592085.1 Clostridia bacterium
AAAAAGCAATAGGTGCAGACATTTTGTTTAATGATAACTAAAAAGGAAGTGTAATAACGTGAGTAAAGGAACAATTGTTAAAGTTTCAGGTCCATTGGTTGTGGCCAAAGATATGAAAGATGCTAATATGTTTGATGTTGTTAGAGTATCAAGCGAACGTCTCATTGGTGAAATAATTGAGATGAGAGAAGATATGGCATCTATTCAAGTATATGAAGAAACTTCTGGATTAGGTCCTGGTGAGCCAGTTGAAACAACTGGAATGCCATTAAGTGTAGAATTAGGACCTGGATTAATGGGTGAAATATTTGACGGAATTCAACGTCCATTAATAAAAATCAGAGAAATGACGGGCCATACAATTAAACGAGGAATTGAAGTTGATTCTGTTGATAGAGAAAACACATGGGAATTTAAACCAACTCTTAAAGTTGGAGATAAAGTAATAAATGGTGATATTATTGGAACTGTTTTTGAAACTGTTTTAGTTGACCATAAAATCATGATTCCTTTTGGTATAAGTGGTGAAATAACCAAAATTACAGCAGGAACCTATACAGTGACTGATGTGGTTGCAAAAGTTAAAAAAGAAAATGGAGATATTGTTGATATCACCATGTTACAAAAATGGCCTGTACGTGTACAGCGTCCATATAAAGCAAAATTTACACCAGATGAACCACTAATAACAGGGCAGAGAAATGTTGATACAATGTTTCCAATAGCAAAAGGTGGAACAGCTGCAATTCCTGGACCATTTGGAAGTGGAAAAACTGTTGTACAACATCAATTAGCCAAATGGGCTGATGCTGATATAGTTGTGTACATTGGTTGTGGTGAACGTGGCAATGAAATGACAGACGTATTAATGGAATTTCCAGAATTAAAAGACCCTAGGTCAGGCGAACCATTAATGAAACGTACGGTATTAATTGCTAACACTTCTGATATGCCAGTTGCGGCTAGAGAAGCTTCAATTTATACAGGTATTACAATTGCAGAATATTACAGAGATATGGGCTATGATGTAGCCATTATTGCTGATTCAACATCTCGTTGGGCAGAAGCATTAAGAGAAATGTCAGCAAGATTAGAAGAAATGCCTGGTGAAGAAGGATATCCTGCTTACTTAGGTTCTAGATTAGCACAGTTCTATGAGCGTGCTGGTAAAGTACAAGCACTTGGTTCACAAGAACGATTTGGTTCAGTATCAGCTATAGGTGCTGTTTCACCTCCAGGTGGAGACTTATCAGAACCAGTAACACAAGCAACACAGCGTATTGTAAAAGTTTTCTGGGGATTAGATTCAGCACTAGCATATGCTAGACATTTTCCAGCTATTAACTGGCTAACTAGTTATTCACTGTATGATACTAGATTATCTGCTTGGAGAGCAAAAAATGTTGCTAAAAACTTTCCACAACTAAAAACAGACGCAATGAGATTACTTCAAGAAGAAGCATCATTACTTGAAATTGTTAGATTAGTTGGAATGGATGCTTTATCTAAGAATGAACGATTAACATTAGAAGCTTCTAGGTCTATTAGAGAAGATTATCTTTACCAAGATGCTTTCCATGAAATAGATACATATTGTTCACCAAATAAACAATATAAAATGCTTAGTATTATTATGGCATATTACTATCAAGGTAGAGATGTACTTAAATATGATGTGGAAATAAATGACCTAATTAATATTCCTATAAGAGAAAAAATAGGACGTGCCCGATTTGTACTTGAAAAAGACTTTGATGCACATTATGAACAATTGGAAAACGAATTATTATCCCAGATGAATGGGTTAAAAACCAAAGGTGGTGAAAGCAATGCTTAAAGAGTATAGAACTATTTCAGAAGTAACCGGCCCATTAATGCTAGTGAAAAATGTTGAAAATGTAAAATATAATGAACTAGGTGAAATTGAACTATCATCTGGAGAAGTTAGAAAATGTCGTGTTCTTGAAATTAATGGAACTGATGCACTTGTTCAGTTATTTAACTCATCTGCAGGGATTAACTTAGCAACATCAAAAGTTCGTTTTCTTGGAAGAGGAATTGAATTAGCAGTTTCTAGCGATATGTTAGGACGAGTTTTTGATGGTATGGGAAATCCTATTGATGGGGGACCTGAAATATTACCAGATATGAAATTAGATATTAATGGCACACCAATGAATCCAGCTGCCAGGAACTATCCATCAGAATTTATTCAAACAGGTGTTTCGACTATTGATGCACTTAATACTTTAGTTAGAGGACAAAAACTTCCAATATTTTCAGCTTCTGGTTTACCACATGCTGAATTAGCAGCACAGATTGCTAGACAAGCAAAAGTATTAGGTGATGATTCAACCTTTGCTGTTGTATTTGCAGCTATGGGAATTACATTTGAAGAAGCTGACTTCTTTATACAAGATTTTAAAAGAACAGGTGCGGTTGATCGTGCTGTTATGTTTATTAATTTAGCAAATGATCCACCTATTGAACGTATTGCAACTCCTAGAATGGCTCTTACTGCAGCTGAATACCTAGCTTTTGAAAAGGGTATGCATGTATTGGTTATTTTAACAGACATTACCTATTATGCAGAAGCTCTTCGTGAGATCTCTGCTGCTAGAAAAGAAGTACCAGGAAGACGTGGATATCCAGGGTACTTATATACTGACTTAGCGACCATGTATGAACGTGCAGGAAGACGATTAAACTCTGAAGGAAGTATTACACTAATTCCAATATTAACAATGCCAGAAGATGATAAAACTCATCCAATTCCTGATTTAACAGGTTATATAACAGAAGGACAAATTATTTTATCTCGTGAACTATATAAAAGAGGGATTACACCACCTATTGATGTATTACCTTCACTTTCTAGATTAAAAGATAAAGGTATTGGAAAAGGTAAAACAAGAGATGACCATAAAGATGTAATGAACCAATTATTTGCAGCTTATTCAAGGGGTAAAGAGGCTAAAGAATTAGCTATTATCTTAGGTGATGCTGCATTGACTGATGTTGATAAGTTATATGCTAAATTTGCAGATGAATTTGAACGTTTATACATTAATCAAGGTTTTACAACTAATAGAACTATTGATGAATCAATTGAATTAGGATGGGAATTATTGACGATTTTACCTCGAAATGAAATGAAACGTATTAGAGATGAATATCTAATTGAGTACTATGACAAGTTTAAAAAAGAGGACTAATTAAATGGCACGATTAAATGTCAATCCCACAAGGATGGAATTAAATAAACTTAAAAAACGTATCAAAGTAGCGAGGCGTGGTCATAAGTTGCTTAAAGATAAACGTGACGAACTAATGAAGAAGTTTATTAAAATTGTTAAAGAAAATAAGACTATGCGTGAGAAGATGGAAGAGATGATAAAAAAAGCTCATGATAGCTTTATTATTGCCAGAGCCATTATGCCTTTTGAAAACTTAGAAGAAGCACTAATGATCCCTAAAAAAAGTGTACAACTTAATTTAGGAAATGAAAATATTATGAGTGTAAATGTTCCAAAGTTTTTAGTTGATGAAGTAACAACTGATGACGGAAATATTTATCCATATGGATTACATTCTACATCAGGTGAATTAGACGGTGCTATTTATAATTTAACTGAAGTATTACCTATAATGTTAAAACTAGCAGAATTAGAAAAAACAACTCAGTTAATGGCTAGAGAAATTGAAAAGACAAGAAGACGTGTTAATGCTTTAGAGTATGTAATGATTCCTCAATTACAAGAAACTATTAAATATATTGCAATGAAATTAGATGAAAATGAACGAGGAAATACCACTAGACTTATGAAGGTTAAAGACATGATGCTAGAGGAACAGCGAACATAAAAAACAAACAGCGAATAGCTGTTTTTTTTTACCAAAATTTGTTTAAAAATATTATATCTTATGTTATACTTCTTTTCAGGGAAACCTATACAACTAAAAAACGAAAGAGAGTTATATGAATAAACTAGGATATTTTATCGTTATTTTAGGCGTAATACTACTAATAGCATTATCAGCTTTTGTTATTATGTCCATTGGGACAAATATAGATGTAGAAATTGTTGGTGTAAGATATCAACTAGGAAAAGATAATATAGAATACGAAGAATCTATTACTTTAAAATTTAAAGGTAAATATGTTAATTCATTCTTTAATCATGTTTTCATTGGTGATGTTAATATTGATGGTCATAAGCTTAATGAATTAAATAATTCAAAAACTACGCTTAAATTTGATAAATATAATAGAGCTAACCTTTATGATACAAATTATAACCATGTGTTGATATTAACTGATTTTATATTTATTAATGATGATTTCTCAAAAGTTGCAATATGTATTTCTGAACCATCAGATGATGATCCTAATTCTAGTCATTGGGACTCAGGTACAGGTATTATGATGGCAGCACCTGCATCTAATAGGGAACAAGCACTTGCTATTTCTAATGAAGTAATGGATTCTTTTTTACCAAAAGAAATGAAGTAATAATTATATCAAATAAATTGATGGAAAGTTCCATATAAAAGGAACTTAAATTATTAATACTGCTGAATTGATTTTTTTCCTAATTCGCTATTTGCCAAATCTAAAACTTCCTGTGCACCTAATTGTTTAGCAATTTCTTTATAATTTTCCAAAGTTTCACTAACAGGTACTTCACCTTCAAATGCTGATTTTATAGCTTCGAAGCTAGCTGCACTTAAATCAGAATATATATCTAAAAATTTATCAGATAAAGGTTCTTTTAGTGCTTCAGGTAGTAAATAAACTCCACCCCAAGAAAGTGCTTCATCAAACCATTCCTTTTTTCTAAGTAAACTACTATTGACCCTTGTAGTTGTTGATTCGTTCCATTCAGTATCAGGTGAATTATAAACTATTTCGTAAATAATTCCTTGTGCATATAGTGGATGACCTCCAATTATACCAGGAGCCGAATAACCTCTTACAACGCCTTCGCTATCAAGATAATAATTCTTGTAGATAGTTTTATCCTTAAGAGTGAATTGCTCTTCACCCAGTTGTTCTCCTTGAATTCCATATCTACCCCTATATATACCTTCATCGCTACCATAAAATATATTTACATACCAATTAATCACTTCTTTTGGTTGTGGTGTAGTCTTTGTCATTACCATGGGTGCACCAATACTAATTTTATATTGATTAATATTTGTTGTAATATTTCCTTTTAGAGCATAAATAGCTTCCATATAAGCATTTGGAAAGGTTTCTTGAACAACTCTTTCTGTTGATAGTACCCAAGAATCCCAGTAGAAAAATCCACCATAGTATCCTGATTTTACTTTATTCTTTGCAACTGTGGAACTATGAACAAATGAGTCGGGATCCATAACGTTCTCAGATGACATCTGTGCTAATAATGTCAAACATTCTACCATTTCAGGTTTTAACATAGAATCTTCCCAAATATTTGTATTAGGATTCCAAATAGGAAGTGCATCGGCTACATGATTCATTCTAACATCAAATGCTTGAAAGATATCTTGCATTAACCACATATCTTTTGAAGTCATTCCAAAAGTATCATCAATTCCATTACCATCAGGATCATTATATGTAAACATTTTAGAGGCTTCATATAATTCCCAAACAGTTTCAGGTCTTGATAGTCCAAATGTATCTAACCAGTCTCCTCTAATAGATCTAGCAAACATACTAGGGTTACCATCATTACCCATAGCTAAAGCCCATACTTCACCATCTATAGTATATGCATCTTTCCATAATTTAGGATAAGTAGTGTTATAAGCCTCATTATCTTCTAAGAAATCAGATAGTGGATAAATTAAATCATCTTCCTTCCATTCTCTTACAATTTGTGGCGTAAATAATATAACTAAGCCATCAAGGTCACCAGCAGCAACAGCTAAGTTAATTACTTCTGTAAAACTACAACGATTGGGATAATGAAATTCAAAATCAATATTGTATTCTTTTGAAAGCCAATCTTCATAGTCGACTTTGATTTCTAGATTGTCTGCAGGTGCTGCGAAGTAATAATGTAAGGTTATATCAAGTTCTAAAGGCTTTGCTACCTCAGTAATAGTAGGTGTAGGGGAAGGTGAGGGAGTAATAATTACACTCTCAGAAGGTGATGGTGTTAAAGTTATTTCTGTTGATTCTAAAGTTTTATTACATGATGTTAATGTAAAAGCACATAAAAGAGTAAAAGTTATAATTATTATGATTAGTTTTCTCATTATTCCCCCAATTTATTTTATTTACTAGTGAACTTTTCAATAGCAGCTAGAAACCTTTTTTTGTTAGTTACAGATGTAGAAACAATTCCAATTTCATTATCTGTGAATGTATAGTCAATAAAATTTAATAGTACATCGTCTAAATTTTCATTTAATTCAGTTAGAAAAGCATAATACTCTTTATCAACTTCAGGCCATTTTAAAGGCGGATTAGTTTTTTCTTCCATGTATGGTAAGTAAATAAAGTAACTT